>JAYVUL010000323.1:0-7534 GCA_043787935.1 Chitinophagaceae bacterium
GGGTAAAATCGCTGACTCAAATATTTGGTACATTTCTTCTCCGTTGGAAAAAGGCACCCTGGCAGGTACTGTAAACATAATATTGGTAATGATGAAACCCTGGTTAATACGAACATTTGACGGGGCTAACTGCTCAAAACTGAATATACTGCTATTTTCATTTTGCTTTTCATACAATTTTGAGAATGTTTCAAGACCAGCCTTCTCTCCCCCGCTTGAAGTAGCCTCCCGATAACTTCCTTTTAAAGTTTGAATGACAACAGCCAGTAAAATAAAACTTACCGCACCAATCACTTTTGTGTTGAACCCAAATTTGAATTTGATGGCAAATACTGAACCTGTAAAAATGATCCAGGTAAGCAGGTCATGAAACATACCATCACCAAGCGAAGAGGAAATGATTGATCCCATTACTACTACTAAAGAAATTAATTTTAACTTATCTGTTCCTAAAATAAGAATAAATAAACCAATAAATTTAAAACTGCCCAGTAAATAAAAAACAAAGGCCAGGTCAGAACTAAAAAAACCGGCAATGATGCTGGTTAAAAAACCAATCCCTATAAAAATGTACGGCAGCCTGGGGTTTCTTGAAGCAAAAATTGCTATCTTATCTATATCAACCACCTCCCCTTTTAATTTCCCGGCCCGTAAATGCAACCCTGCAATGAATGCCAATACTGCCGGTATGGCATATCCGAAATAGTCTGCTTCCGGTATCTTCATTTTATATTGAAAATACTGGTATTGATCCAGGCCGCCATAGGCCAGTGTAGGCCCTACAAAAAATTGCACACACATAAAGGCGCCTAATAAATAGCGGGTAGGAATTACACTTCCAATGGAATTGAACAACAGCATGAACTGATGCAGGGACAGCAGAATGGAAAAGTAGGAGACCCAGCTTATCCCAACAAATAAAACCCTTATAACAAATGCCAGGCCTAATAAAAAGAGCCAGTTAAATTTTGTACTAAATAAGGTTTTGAACATGGTTATCTATCTGATTTTGGGTTGCAAAAAATCATGCGGTAATAATGGCATCTTCGACTGCAGCACAAATTTTTTCATAATTCCATGATTCAATAATTTGTAATGATTTTTTTCCCATGTCCACCAGCCTTTCCCTTTGCATCACTAGCATAGTCATTTTATTTAAAAGGTCCGCCTTGTCTTTGTTTTTAAAAATATATCCATTCAATCCCTCCTGCACAAGATCTGCGGAACAACCACATTTATTACTAACCAGCACAGCCCTGCCACAACTCATTGCTTCATTTACAGACAAGCCCCATGTTTCCCCCGGGCCACCGGAAGGCAAAACGAATATATCTGCCGTTTTATAGATTGCCGGTATCCGGAGCTGATTTTGAAAAGGCAGAAAATGAATCCGATTGCGGATTGCTTCAGTCTGTTCACTTACTTTTAGTTTTAACTGCGCCTCCAGTAAGCCATTGCCTGTCATTAAGAGATGTGTTTCTGGATTATTCATGGCAATAAAACAATCCAATAATAAAAATGGATCTTTCTTTATTTCAAATTTGCCACAAAAAAGAAAAACCACCTCACGCTGAGATATATTTAAACGTTCCCTTTCACTGTTGGTATCCTGCTTTTTAAACCGCTTGTTATCCACCGCATGAGGGGCAAAAACAAGCTGGCTATTTTTAAGGCCATATTTTAGGTAGTAGCGCTTGTTTGCGCTGCCAACATACAGTGCAATATCAACATGACGATATACCCATTTCAACAGTATTCTTCTAATTATTTTTTTGAAAGACAAACCTTTTACCTCATCAATAAGAGTAGAATCTCCCCGGAATAAAATCATTGCCTTTCCTTTAAAATACCTTAACGCCTTTAAATGACTTTTAAAACTCCATCCAAAAATCAATACCGCATCAGGGGCCCAATTTTCCACTTCACTTACCAGGCTGGGGTTATCAATTCCTTTAAAGTGATGAGAGCCCGGATCCTTTGAAATGTTTTTTACAAAAGTGTACTCATAGCCTTCAAGCAGGGGGATATCCCAGGCTACCTTTTTTCCAAAACCGGGATCAAATTTTTCTTCGTATTCTACCTGGCTCCAAGTATAAAAAACTTTAACCTCCAGCTTATTTCTTTGTGCCAGCAAAGAAAAAAATGGAGCATTGTACTGGATGGGATGGGTAGATATTATTGCCAGCTTTTTCAATTAAAATTCATTTATCAACAAATCAGGGTAAAGGCCTGGCCCAGATCATTGCCCTTCCTGTTGTGATAACCGACGGTAATTTTTTACCCGTTAAATCAAATAATTCATACCCAAGGCCCAATAAATATTTTTGCGCAGAACCGCTTTCTAAACCGGCATCTTCTTCAGCCCAGTATTCAAATTCAAATAATATATTTTCCACTTGCCTGTTCTCTATAAGTTTTTTCATTCCTTTAAAAACAAATATTTCAAAGCCCTGCACATCAATTTTCATCCAGTTTATTTTGCCTATGTCATGGGTAAGGGAAAAAGAATCCAGGGAAATAGAATTTACCAAAACGTATTTATCAGAGTAAGTTGGTGCCAATGAACTTTTTCCATAATAGTCTGACTGGTAAAATTTCATTGCGTGGTGATCATCTTCATGAACCAGGTAATTGTACAATAAATAATCAGCTATTTTATTTTCAGAAAAATTAAATTTCAAGTATTCAAAAACCAATGGAGAAGCTTCAATACCTACATATTTTACATTTGACTTATTTTTTATAACTGGGATACCCAACGCTCCTATATTCGCCCCAATGTCAAAATAGGTATGCCCGTTTTTTATTTGAGAAGTCAAAAACTTTACTATTTTTTTTTCATATATCCCATTGATAAGCAATTCTATTCCCAGGCTTTCCAGGGTATTGGGTATCCGGTACCTGATATGATGATGTGCAGTAAATCCTATTGGCGCATTTTTATTTACAACCGTTTTAAACAACATTTTGCCCAGCCGCAATTTACCTTTAAAAAGAGGCAGATACCGGTAAACATTAAGCATTTTATAAATCAATATCATTAGCATAAAACAAAAGGGCACTACCGGTATTGCAAAAAATTATTTGCCCGGAAGCCAATTATTTAAAATGGTTATTTATTTAGTAATGGCTTTTTGCAACTTGAAAATAAAATACTTGAACTTGAAAAACAGGGCAGAAAGATAATACTTCATGTTTTTTTCCTGTTTGGGAATCAGCAAAGCCACCTTATCCAGCTGCGCGTGGTTGAAATTACTTTTGTTTACATAAACTGCATCACCCGAATAATGGGTCCGGGAGGTAAAACCCGCCAGGTAAAAATTATTTTGCTTTAAATATTCATCAATGGTGGCAAATAATGGCTGCTCTTTATATATCTCAATGAACTCAACTTCCAGGTGAATAATTTTCACTTTATCCAATTTATTGCCCAATCCCATCAAGGCTTTTAATTCAGCACCCTGTATATCCATCCACATTACATCTATGAAGGGTATATCATGCTTAGTCATGAAGGAATGCAGCGTTATTGCTTCCACCTTAATTAAATTCTGATGATACTCTTCAACCGGGTATTTACCGGAAGCTTTAAATATGGATGATGCCCCCTGGTTCCCATCTGCCCATGTTGTTTTGGTTTTTGCTTCATCAATTTGGTAAAACTCAATCATTTCATTGTGGTCTGAAATGGCATTCTCATTAAAAACGATATTACGGTACGCCGCAATTTTTTCTTTGAGAATGGACAGGGATTTGGGATTGCATTCAAATGAATAAATAAAAGCCGCCGGGAATTTAGCAGCCAATTCTATTGTATCCTCTCCGTATCTTGACCCAAATTCAAAGATTGTTTTTACGTTATTATTACCAATCAGCATGTCAACCACATCATACAATATGTTTAATTGACCCCCTGAAGGAGTAACAGTTGTTTTTACACTCATAGCTTTAGGATTGAACATTTTTTATTGCAGATTTTCTAATTCCCCTGGCAAAGATTTCTATGTTGTACTACGGCTGTTTCCTGTAGTTATTTTTCACATCCATTACTATATTACCGGAAATGCTCAATGCTCACCAGGCCTTATTTCGGTTATGAACTAATTATATTTATGAAGAGAAATGGATTTATATTTCCCGGCGTATTTTTCAATTGTATCCAGGTTAAGCGCATCCATGTGTAATGATTTGTTTAACCAGTATTCAAGATGTACTTTGTCGCGGTAACTGTAATAAAGGTAATTACCATACAGTTCATATTCTGAGAAGCAGGATGATTCACTAAAATCAACCGTACTTAGTATTGCATTGATCCAGTTTTTCCCGGTATGTAATTCTATGTCTTTTTTTAAATTTCTTAAAACCGTTTTCTTAAATATCATATGGTGACAGATAAAAGACAAAAAGAATCTTTTATTCAGGTCAAGTAATTTGTTGTAATTACTATATGGAAAGTGATATTCATCTGCAAAATTTAAAATAAACGTTTCTGAATTTGTAACAAAGGATTGTTTTGTTGTAATGCAGGTATCGGCATCAAGAATCAGCACATTATCATTTTGAACCAGTTCATCTGCATTTAATTTTATCAGTTGCTGAAATAACCAGCCTGAACGGGACCACTCTTTACCATTGAAAAGGATATCGGATTTTTTTACCGGCATCGATTTTTCCTCATCAAGGAAAATGCAGGCATGCTCTTTACAAAAATCCTCAATGACACCCTTTTTCCCAACGATGTAAATATTTCCTACCGGGTTAAGGATATTCTTTCTTGCACAGGCTATCACAAAAGGCAGTGAAACCAGGTCTTTTTCAATAATGGGTACAAGGATGTCAATAACAATAGCTGATGCGGCTCTGCTCCGGGATGAATTTTTATACCGTAAGTAATTTTTATAAATTAACCTGGCCGGGTTATTTTTTCCCAATGGAAACTTTAACATACTGGGCTGTAAACAGTATAGGTTTTAATAAAGTAAGCCGTCTCCTGTAAACTAATTGCCGGCACCACTAAATTTTTCGTTTTTAAAAATAAGGTTACATTCAAAACGTTTCAGGTAAGTAAACCCTCTTTCGCCCAGGAATGATTTTATTTTTTCCTCCATTTCTGTATTATCGCATTCGATGCAGACCAGGAAAGTATTGCGCAAGGTTTTTTCTCCTCCCTGTAAAACCTCAAAGTCATAACCTTCCACATCAACAGACAAAAAAGAAATATTGGTAAAATCCACGCTGTCGTAAATAGCGTCTAAGGTAAAAACAGGAACATATTCACACTTGATTTTTTTGGGGGTCTCAGCATTGTTCAATGATGACAGTGCAGGAAATGTTTTTTGCAGGTAAAATTTACTGATCCTGTTCACATTGCTGCATGCCACTTGCAGTTGAATATCCCTTGGCCTGAAGGTTCTATGCAGGCCGGCCAATTCACTGTTTGGCTCTACCACCACCCCACTCATATTTTTCCTGTACATCAGGTAGGTATTCGATATCAGCGTGGGATGAAATCCTCCTACATCAATATATTTATGCTGTACACCCGGAAGTTCCTTATTCAGCAACTCCCAAATGAAAACATCTTCACCATGTTGTGAATATGATTTTTTCTGCCCGGCTGCTGCATGTAAAATTGCTTTTACAAACCTGCTTATGCCCGAAGTGAATGGAAAAATATTTACAACGGCAATCTTTATTCTTGATATCAATCTCATACTATTTTTTATAGAAAATATTTTTGCATGCTGTTATCTTGTTGGTTAATTCCTTAGCAGCTATTTCATTGGTATGGTCCCAGTTAATTTCACAGTAATTAATTGTACTACCGTTTTGTTTAATCATTTTCTGCCAGTCGTTGTGCGGCCGGATCACAATGGCATCAGATAAAAATGCTGCCCAGTAACTGAAAGTACTGCTTTTGGAAAGAATCATTAATTTGCTGTTACCCATTAATAAAATGTCAAGAATGTCTGGCTTTTTTTCTGCGATGGAAATACCGGGCAATAATAAGATTTCCGTTAATTCACTTTCATCAGCATCCGTAAATATTGTAACCGGTAAATTTTCGCCTGCCGCCTTTCTAACCGTATTGATTGCAGCTATAAAATACTCCAAAGGCGTTGTTTGATTCCCTAATTTAAAATCACCCCGCCTGATATGTACGCCAATAACGGGGTTGCTGTATTGTGCCAGCTTCACTTTCATTTTCGGAGCCAGTAGGTTGTTTAAACCCTCTGCAACTATTTGCTGATGATCTCTCAATGACCCGAAAAGATCATTTCCGGTTAGCACCTGCTGAAAGACATACACTTTTTTGTCTACCGGAAGGATCTTGTTTTGCCTGCTTACAGGAGGATCTTTTTCAACCGCAAAAATGCGGCAGTAAAAACACATTACAATCTGTTTCCATAAAGGGGTTTCTTTAAAATAACCCAGGTAAAGCCTGCTTTTTTTTTCCCTTCTTAACAAAGCTCCCCAGTGAAGGCCCCACCAGGAAGAGGATGAATAGGGCAGGTTGTTCAGTTGTGCAAATACCAATCCCCTGGCCCATACCAGCAGCATATTACCCAATCCTGTTTTAGGGAGCTTAATATAAACCTCAGGCATTATTTTTTGGTGCGGTTATTTTATCCAGCAGACTGGCCAGTTGCTTTGTCACTGCCGCTGCAGAATATTTTTCAAATGCATCAATATTCACTTTTTCCGGTGTAAAAGTGTCGGTATAAAGTATAAATTTTTTCCATGCCGTTGCAAATTTCCTGCTCACGGAAGCAATATCACCTGCTCCATTAAAAGTTAACGCAACTCCTGCATTGGCCTCTTCAATAACTTTAGCAGCAGTACTTTGTTCATGAAGTACTGCCATGATAGGTTTGCCTGCAAGTATACCCTGGTAAACTTTTGATGGTGTATAGTGCGGCTCTGTGCTGCCCATAATAAAAACAGCATCTGCGCTGTCCAGGTGAACCAGTACATCGAGGTAAGGTATCCTTTGGGGATACTCGAAAATTACCGTCTGCCAAACCTGGTATTTTTCTGCCAGGGGTTTTATAGTAAATGATGAAGGGTCATCTGTTCTTTTTCCCGTGCCGATAAAATGGACCTCCACATGTTGAAACAAGGCCGTTTCCTCCCGGATTACTTTAAGAATTTCTTCCAGTACACCATAAGCTTTGGGCAACATTGCCCCGGCATATACCAGTTGTAATTTAGCAGGATCTTTTTGAAAAAGATAGGGCTTAATGCCAATGCTGTTTACTATTGCATGGTCCTGTTTTTCTCCCCCATAGGGCATTCCCTCAAACAATGCCTGGGTAAGCAACCCCGGGTTTCTTTCAATAACGCCTTTGTAATACCCCTCCGCTACCCCGGTGATCAAAGACACCTTTTTTATTGCAATAGGCTCCAGGAAGGAGGCAATTTTTGTACTTAACCAATGTCTTGAAAACATCCTGTTGCTTCCTGGAAAAACATGTACCCAGGGGTCAATATAATCTATGCCATATTTTATTTTGGTTGACCAATGCAGCCAGCG
>JAYVUL010000324.1:0-8307 GCA_043787935.1 Chitinophagaceae bacterium
GCCCAATTCGGTAAATAGCTTATTTAATACCAAACAAGAACTATGAGGAAAATTCTATCTTTTCTGCTGTTGTTTATTTTGCTAAATAAAGCAGGAGCCCAGCAATTGCATTTTACATCTATTTTTCAACGGCACAATCCCATGTATAATCCAGGGGCAGCAGGATTTAATGATAATGCTGTAATCGGTACCACCTACCGGAGTATGTGGTCAGCTTTTCCGGGAAGCCCAAGAACTTTTATGGTATATGCTGATGTGCCATGGGAAAAAAAGAGTGCAGGTTTTGCCGGTTATCTTTACAAGGATGTAACAGGTCCTACCAGCCGGACAGGCATCCAGGCGGTGTATTCTTATCATGTAAAAACCGGTGAAAAATCAAGGCTCGGCCTGGGCATTGAACTGAGGGGATTACAATATGCTATTGATAAATCAAAATTAACGGATGCCCTGGGGAGCGACCTTGTGCTGGCAGGAGCCAACAGTTCCTTTAAGTTAGATGCAGGTGCGGGAATTTATTTCACTGACGGAAAGTTTAGTGCCGGTGCTGCCGTAAGCCAGTTGATACAGACAAAACTTGCTTTTAATGATGTTCCCAATGCTACCGAAAGAGCCAAGCTATACCGTCACTATAATATCAGTGCCAATTACATCATTGAATCTGGCGGACGAACCCATCTTACACCAAACTTTTTGCTGAGGATAGTGCCCAATGCACCAACTGAGTTTGATTTTGGCTGCAAAGTGGATGTGGAGGATAAGATATGGTGGGCACTTAGCTGGAGGGTAAGGCAATTTTGGAGCTTGCAGGCTGGATTTAAACTGGCCGACAGGATATCCTTTGCGTATGCTTATGATTATTATAGTTCGCCTTTTTCTGATTACAATACCGGCAATAATGCACATGAAGTGGGATTACGGTTTGATCTTAAAAAGAAATAAGTCCAATACCATTACAATAAACATTCCTAATACATCCTTCATTATTACAGCTCTTAATTAATTTATCATGATTTCTTCTATACTTTACAAAAGGTTTTTCTATATAGAATTTGCTGAAAAGATCGCCAGGCATTGTTTTATGCTGGCTCTTTTTACCTGTATAGCAGTGGCTTCCATTGCCCAGGCTCCTGCCAATGATAATGCCTGTAATGCCATTGCATTAACACCGGCTACTACCTGCACTTTTCAAACTTTTACCAATGCAAATGCTACAGGCAGTACCGGAATGCAGGCACCAGGATGTGCAGGCTACACTGGCGGCGATGTATGGTTTAAAGTGGTAGTTCCCGCCGGTGGGGCGTTAACTTTTGATACCCAGGAAGGGGTGGTAACTGATGGAGGTATGGCTATTTACAGGGGTAACACTTGTACTGCCCTTGTGCTGATTCCCGGATCCTGTGATGATAACAGCAGCGACAATGGCAATATGCCCAAGGTTACCGTAACCGGGTTAACAGTTGGAACCACTGTTTATGCCAGGTTTTGGGAAAACGGCAATAATAACAATGGTACTTTTGGTATTTGTGTTACCATACCTGTTTCTGCGCCAGTAAATGATAATCCCTGTAATGCTATTGAATTAACTCCGGGCGCAACCTGCAACTATCAAACCTTTACCAATCAAAGTGCTACAAATACGGCAACTGTCCCGGCCCCTGTTTGTGCAGGTTTCCTGGGAGGAGATGTTTGGTTTAAGGTGGTTGTTCCTTCAATAGGGGCATTGGTTTTTGATTCGCAACAAGGGGTAATGACGGATGGCGGTATGGCTGTTTACAGCGGTAGTTCCTGTGCAGCAACCTTAACATTACTGGCTTGTGATGACAACAGCAGTGCCAATCTTAATATGCCTAAACTTACCGTTGGCAGCTTAACCCCCGGAGATACGGTGTGGGTTAGGTTTTGGGAAAATGGAAATAATAATAATGGCACTTTTGGTATTTGCGTAACGTTGCCACCACCTCCACCTTCAAATGACGGGCCCTGCAATGCAATAGAACTAACACCCGGGGCTACCTGCACCTATCAAACCTTTACCAATGAGAATGCAACAGCAACTACCGGTACACCTGCACCCGGTTGCGCTAATTATTTAGGTGGAGATGTGTGGTTTAAAGCGGCAGTACCTGCTGGTGGCGCATTGACATTTGATTCTCAAACCGGGGTAATTACAGATGGAGGTATGGCTGTTTACAAGGGTACCTGTACCAACCTTACGCTGTTAAATTGCGACGATGATGCCAGCGCAAATGGTGCCATGCCCAAACTTACAATAGGAGGATTAACAGCAGGCGATACGGTATGGGTAAGGTTTTGGGAAAATGGCAATAATAATAACGGCACCTTCGGTATATGTGCAACTATACCACCACCTGCCCCTGCAAATGATGACCAATGCAATGCCATTGAACTGATACCTTCCACCACCTGCACTTACCAAACATTCACCAACGAAAATGCCACAGGATCAACAGGTGCGCCAGCTCCGGGATGTGCCAATTACCTGGGTGGAGACGTTTGGTTCAAAGTAGTGGTGCCGGATGGAGGAGCGTTAATCTTTGATTCCCAAACGGGTGTGATGCTTGATGGAGGAATGGCGATTTACCGGGGCAACTGCAACAACTTAACCTTAATCAGTTGCGATGATGACAGCAGTCCAAATGGAGCAATGCCTTCCATTACAGCAGGTGGCTTAACACCAGGTGATACTATTTTGGTAAGAATGTGGGAATATGGAAATGATAACAATGGCACCTTTGGCATTTGTGTAAAAATTCCGCCACCAGCCCCATCAAACGATAATCCCTGCAATGCCATTGAACTTACGCCTTCTGCAACCTGTACTTACCAAACTTTTACCAATGAAAGTGCATTGGGAACTGTAGGTGTACCTGCACCAGGCTGTGCAGGCTATTCTGGTGGTGACGTATGGTTTAATGCCATTGTTCCTGCCGGTGGTGCAATAACTTTTGATACCCAGGAAGGAGTAATGACAGATGGCGGTATGGCAGTTTACAGTGGTTCCTGCAGTAATTTGACTTTAATTAGTTGTGATGATAATACAAGCGCTAATGGCAACATGCCGAGGCTAACCGTTAATGGTTTAAACCCCGGCGATACTATATGGGTGCGGGTTTGGGAAAATGGAAATAATAATAATGGCACGTTTGGTATTTGTGCTACACTTCCTCCTCCGCCACCGGCAAATGATAATCCTTGTAATGCAGTTGAACTGCTGGCTGATGCAAACTGCACTTACCAGACATTTACCAATGAAAGTGCTACTGGAACGGCTGGTGTTACCGCTCCGGGTTGTGCCGGGTACACTGGTGGTGATGTATGGTTTAAAGCTGTTGTTCCTGCCGGCGGAGCAATAACTTTTGATACCCAGGTAGGTGTTATGACTGATGGCGGCATGGCTGTTTACAGTGGCAGCTGCACCAATTTAACGTTAATAAATTGCGATGACAATAGCAGTGCTAATGGACTTATGCCCAAGCTTACGATTGGTAGTTTAACACCCGGCGATACTGTATGGGTGCGGGTTTGGGAAAATGGAAATAACAATAACGGTACATTTGGTATTTGTGCTTCAATACCTCCTCCACCGCCAGTCAATGATGAGCCTTGCCGGGCAACTGAGCTAGTAGCGGATGTAACTTGCACATACCAGACATTTACAAACGAAAATGCAACAGCCACTCCTGGAGTTACGGCACCAGGCTGCGCCAATTATTCAGGCGGCGATGTATGGTTTAAAGTAGTGGTGCCTGCTGGAGGCGCATTGATATTTGATACCCAAACAGGGGTTATCACCGATGGTGGAATGGCGATTTATAGTGGAACCTGCAATAACCTCACCCTGTTAGATTGTAATGATGATGGAAGCGCTAATGGTTTGATGCCATTAATAACTGCCGGCGGATTAACACCAGGCGATACCATTTGGGTAAGATTTTGGGAGTATGGTAATGATAACAACGGCACATTTGGTATCTGTGTAAAAATACCTCCTCCCGGGCCTGTAAATGACGATCCTTGTAACGCAATAGAATTGACACCTGCTGCAACCTGCACCTATCAAACATTTACAAATGAAAGTGCTTTTGGCACCTCAGGGGTTCCTGCGCCAGGTTGTGCCGGATATTCCGGTGGAGATGTTTGGTTTAAAGTAGTAGTTCCTGCAGGCGGTGCGTTGGTTTTCGATTCACAAACAGGCGTGATGCTTGATGGAGGGATGGCTATTTATAAAGGTACCTGCACAGGGCTTACCCTGCTGGCTTGTGATGATGATGCCAGTGCAAATGGTCTGATGCCATCTATTACCGCCGGAGGAATGAATCCTGGAGATACCATTTGGGTAAGGTTCTGGGAAAATGGCAATAATAATAATGGCACGTTTGGTATCTGTGTAACGATACCTCCGCCTGGCCCGGCCAATGATGATCCCTGCACTGCCATCACTTTAACACCTGCAGCCACCTGTAATTACCAGACCTTTACCAACGCAGGAGCAATCAATACGGTAGGCGTACCTGCCCCTGGTTGCGCCAATTACCTTGGTGGTGATGTTTGGTTCCAGGTTACGGTGCCTGCAGAAGGTGGGCTGATAGTGGATACACGTGAAGGGGTAATGACTGATGGAGGTATGGCCCTGTATACAGGAACCTGTAATAATCTTACTTTGGTATCCTGTGATGACAACAACAGTGTAAACGGCAATATGCCTACGATCTATGCCACAGGGCTTACACCAGGTACGACAGCATGGATTCGGGTATGGGAAAATGGCAATAATAATAATGGCACTTTCGGCATTTGTGTTACCATTCCACCTGCCCAGCCTTCCACTTTGTCGCTCAGTTGTATTAAGGATACTACAATTAGTTGTGGCACCTGTTTTGCACTTTCAACGGTCATACCCAACATACACAGTACAACAGACAATTATGTTGTGAACCCCTTAAGTGGCCCGGGTAGCTGCTTCCGCCCTTATGTGGGCCCCGATGATGTAGGGCCTTCTACCAACCTGGGTAGCGATGATGTTTACACTGGCGTTATTAATTTGCCCTTTACCTTTCCTTTCTATGGAGCAAATTACAATTCGTTGATTGCAAGTACAAATGGTTACCTTTCTTTCGATATTACTGAGGCAGGGAATTTTAGCCATTATTCAATTCTTAATAATAATGGGGCATTGTCTGCTACTGCCGGCACCGGGCAAAATTTACCAAGCGCTTTATATGACAAGGCATTGATCATGGGGCCTTATCATGATATTGATCCATTTTATACTACTTCTCCTACAATGCAGATCAAGTATAACATCACCGGTATCGCTCCTAACAGAAGATGGATACTGAGTTTTAATAAAGTGCCATTGTATTCTACGGCCTGCCAGAACCTTATCAATAATACACACCAGATCGTATTATACGAGGGAAGCGGCATGGTGGAAGTCTTTTTGTTTGATAAACAAATTTGCCCGGGCTGGAATGATGGCAGGGCAATGATCGGTATGCAGGATTCTGCCCGATCCCGGGCCATTATGGCGCCCGGCAGAAAGGCTTCTGACCCAAGATGGGGTACAATCGGGATGAATGAGAGCTGGCGTTTTGTTCCTGTTGGAGGACCAACTCTTTTCAAGAGAGTAGAACTTTATGACACCAGTGGCAACCTGATTGTTACGGGCGACACTTCCTCAATAGATGTAGCCAATCTGAGGGTGAACTTTAATAATATTTGCCCTTCCATTCAAAGAGTGGGAGTAACCACCTATATTGTAAAATCAGTATATGCCCAGTTCAATAACCCTTCCGGCGAGTTTGTTTCCACTGATACCATCAGGGTAACAAGAAATTCTGCGCTGAATGCAAACTATGCCATTATCAATGCCGGTTGTGGTACAGGAAACGGAAGTATTGCCATCACCGCAAACGGTGCAGCACCGTATACCTATTCCTCAAACGGAGGTGCTACTTTCCAGCCAGACAGTAACTTTGTTGACCTGGCTGCAGGTATTTATAATATAGTTGTTAAAGATGCCAACAACTGTACAAGGGATACCGCTATTACCATCAACTCAGTAAGTACAGTAGCTGCTGCCTACGAAGTAACACCCGTGAGTTGCAATGGCGGCAGTAATGGTGGAATTATTATTAATGCTTTAGGCAATACAGGGCCATTCCAGTATTCTGCTGACGGGGGAATTACCTACCAGGCAGGCAATAGTTTTGCCTTGCCCGCCGGCACTTACTCTGTAAGAATAAAGGATGCCAATAACTGTACAAAAGACACTACGATTGAAATTATACAACCGACAGCAATTGTTCCTGCTGCTGTTGTAACTGCAGCATTATGCAATGGAGCCGCCAATGGCATAATCGTAATGAGCCAATCAGGCGGTGCTGCACCTTATGAATATTCGATCGATGGAGGCACTACTTACCAAACAGTTGATACATTTAGGGTAGCCGCCGGTACATTTACTATCCGCATCAAAGATGCCAATGGTTGTGCAAAAGACACCATTTTGAGTGTAACTGAACCTCCGGCAATCCTTTCTCCTGCCGTGGTAACGGCTGCCAGTTGCAATGGCGGCAACGGAAGTATCGTTATTAATCCTTCTGGTGGAGCAACGCCTTATGACTATTCAATAGACGGTGGAACTACCTATCAAACAGGTAATTCATTTACAGTAGCTGCCGGTACCTATACAATCCGCATTAAAGATGCCAATGGTTGTACAAAGGATACCAGTTTGAGCATAACAGCGCCACCGGCGATTCTTTCTCCGGCAGTGTTAACGGCAGCCAATTGCAATGGCGGCAACGGAAGTATCGTTATTAATCCTTCTGGTGGATCATCGCCATATGACTATTCAATAGACGGCGGAACTACCTATCAAACAGGTAATTCATTTACAGTAGCTGCAGGCTCCTATACCATTCGCATTAAAGATGCCAATGGTTGCACAAAAGATACCAGTTTGAGCATAACAGAACCCCTGGCTATTCTTTCTCCTGCAGTGATAACGGCAGCTAATTGCAATGGCGGCAACGGTAGTATTGTGATTAATCCATCGGGTGGTGTTGCGCCATTCGACTATTCAATAGATGGCGGAACTACCTATCAAACCGGTAATGCATTTACGGTAGCTGCCGGCACCTATACAATACGAATCAGGGATGCCAACGGCTGCATAAAAGATACCACGATGGCAATTACCCAACCTGCTGCAATCGCATCTACTTTTGTTGTTACACAAGTAACCTGTAGTGGTGGGAATAATGGCGGTTTTACAGTTACCGCATCCGGTGGTGCAGGCTCTTTTCAATATTCATCAGATGGTGGAACTACCTACCAGGAGGGAAATGCTTTCACATTACCTGCCGGCACTTATGCAGTTCGGATCAAAGATGTAAATGGTTGCACAAAAGATACCACAATTGAAATAACACAACCTTCTGCGATAACATCAACTTTTGTTGTTACCCCGGTAAAATGTTTTGGGGGCAACAATGGCGGCATTGTCGTTTCTGCAACAGGTGGAACCATTCCCTACGGGTATTCTTCAGACGGAGGTGTTACCTACCAGCCTGGTAATTCTTTCACCTTAAGTGCAGGCACTTTTACTATACGCATTAAGGATGGCAACGGCTGTACAAAAGATACAGCAATCGAGGTAATTCAACCTGTGGTTTTAAGCGGCACCAATACCACCAGCAATGCTACCTGCAGCCCGGTTCCAAATGGGAAAATAACATCTGCAGCAGGCGGGGGTACAAGTCCTTACAGTTATAGTATTGATGGCACTAACTTCCAGTTGGCTAATAACTTTATTGTGGCACAGAATATTTATACCGTTACCATTAAAGATGCCAATGGTTGTTTATTACCAACCGCTCCGGCTACGGTAGGATTTACTTTTGACCTTACCTTACAAAGCAGGCAGGATACTTCAATTTGCGATAATATTGCCGTACGCATGAATACCCTGAGTAATGCACAGAACTTCAGCTGGACGCCAACAACAGGCCTTGATGAACCATCCGTTGCCAGCCCAATGGCCAGCCCAACGGTTACTACCGATTATTTTGTAACTGCACAAACAGGTAATTGTACGCTTAAAGACACAGTCACCATTTCTGTTTCAGCAGCACCGGTGGTTTTTGCGGGCAATGACATTACGGTGATAAAAGGTGATGATGCCAGTATTTTTGCTTCGGTAAACAATGCGGCAAATTACATCTGGTCTCCTGCCACCTACCTTAACAGTGTAAGCAGTTTATCGCCGATATCAGTGATGCC
>JAYVUL010000325.1:0-19177 GCA_043787935.1 Chitinophagaceae bacterium
ATGGCAAAAGCAGCAAAAACAGCGATTAAAACCAAAGACCAGAAAGCAGCAGCAGACGCTAAAAACTGGACAAAAGTAATACGTGCCGTACGTAGCCCAAAAACCGGTGCATATACTTTTAAAGAGGCAATCGTTCACAAAGACAAGATCAAAGATCATTTAGCTCAATAATTTTCGAACATGAGAATTAAAATATATTAAGCTGTCCTGATTTATTTCGGGACAGCTTTCTTTATTTTCGCCCCTTCACCTAAAGAAGGAAGGACACCACTTTAAACCTGTTTTTATGGGATTATTCGATAAACTATTTGGCAAGAAGGAACAAAAGGAAAGCCTTGACCAGGGACTGCAAAAAACAAAGGAAGGTTTTTTCAGCAAGCTAACAAAAGCTATTGCAGGTAAAAGTACAGTAGATGAAGAAGTACTGGATAACCTGGAGGATGCATTGGTTAGTGCTGATGTTGGAATAGAAACTACTGTTGAAATTATTGAGCGCATTGAAAAAAGAGTGGCGAAAGATAAATACCTTAATACCAGTGAACTCAACTCCATTTTAAAACAGGAGATTGAACAGATGCTGATAGATGCCCCGCAGGATTTCAATTATACCAACTATGAATTGCCAGCCGGGCATAAACCACACGTCATTTTAGTGGTGGGGGTAAATGGTGTTGGCAAAACAACCACCATTGGCAAACTGGCGCATAATTTTTCCCTGGCAGGCAAATCTGTTTTATTGGGCGCAGCAGACACTTTCAGGGCAGCAGCAGTTGACCAGCTAACCATTTGGAGTGAACGCACCAAGGTGCCGATCGTAAAAAAAGAAATGGGCAGCGACCCTGCTTCGGTGGCCTACGATACCATCATCAGTGGGGTGGCAAGACAATCTGATGTGATCATAATTGATACTGCAGGAAGGCTTCATAACAAAGCTTACCTGATGGATGAGCTAACCAAGATAAAGCGGGTAATACAAAAAGTAATTCCTGAAGCTCCCCATGAAGTGATGCTGGTACTGGATGGAAGTACCGGGCAGAATGCACTGGAACAGGCCAAACATTTTACCGCGGCTACCGATGTAACGGCATTGACTATCACCAAACTTGACGGCACGGCAAAAGGTGGCGTAGTATTGGCTATAGCACGCCAGTTTAAGATCCCGGTAAAATTTATCGGCGTGGGGGAAAAGGCAACAGACCTGTTGGTTTTTGATAAAAAAGAATTTGTGGATGGGTTGTTTGGCGGAATAGCATAGGCGTTTAGAAAGTGCAGGCAGCCGCATTTAAAATAATTGCTGCTAAAACCTGAGGGCTCAGAACTGACCTATTATTTATTTTATTGTTCTCATTCCTTATTTCAATTTCTAATTTTTAATTTTTTATTCCCTATTACAAATGATAAAAGTTGGTGAATACAACCTGTTAAAAGTACTGCGGTTAGTAGAGTTTGGGGCCTATCTTGATGATGGCGCCGAAGGCATTTTATTGCCTAAACGTTTTGTACCCACCGGCCTGGCAGTAGATGATGAAGTAAAAGTGTTTATTTATCATGATGGAGAAGACCGGCTGATTGCCACTACACAACAACCCAAAGGGATATTGGGTGATATTGTAAAACTCAGGGCGGTAACGGTTAACCCACAGGGAGCTTTCCTGGACAATGGCTTAATGAAGGATATGTTTGTGCCCAAGAGCAAGCAATTGTTTGATATGAGGGTGAACGGGGATTATTTAGTAAAAATTTATCTCGACGAACAGACAGGGAGGCTTGCTGCAACAGAAAGGATAGACCCATTTTTAAGCAATGAAGAACTGACGGTAAAAGAACTGGAGGAGGTTGACCTGACCGTTTTCAGAAGGACGGATATCGGGTATGTTTGCATCATCAACAATATACATACCGGCGTACTGCACCATAATGAAATTTACCGCAACATTGGTGTGGGCGATAAATTTAAAGGATTCATCAAAAAGATTTATCCTGAAACAATGGATAAAGAAGACCGCTTCCGCATTGATGTAGCAGCCGGGAAAAAAGGCTATCAGCGGGTAGAGGATGAATCAGAAAAAATACTGAGGCTGCTGCAGGAAAACAATGGTTATTTGCCCTACCACGATAAAAGCGCCCCTGAAGCCATTTATGATTTTTTTGGTATGAGTAAGAAGACCTTCAAAATGACCACCGGTAATTTATTCAGGCAAAGAAAAATTTCCTTTGAGAAAACGGGGATCAAACTCACAGGCTAAAACGAAGAGAGATATACCTGTTTGGTAAAGCATCAACCTTACCGGGCTTTGTTAATCAGATGAAAAGAGTTGACTTATTTAACCAATCATTACATCATGCTGCTAAATTGCAGTGCACATAAATTCATTGTAACGTAGTGTTTTTTAAAAATCCAATATTCAGGCTCACCTTACTAACTATTTTCCTTACCGGCCTTAGTGAATTTTCCTTTGCCCAGGTAAAAATACTTTTTGATGCCACCAAAGCAGAATCCGCCAGTAATGCTGATTGGGTAATTGATGCTGACCTTCATAATCTTGACTGGAGCCCCGGCCCCCGGGTATGCGGTTCCTGCAACGAATCAAATGCACAAAGGCTGCCCACGCCGGCGCAACCCGCTGCCGGAATAACAACTGCTGAAACCTATTGGGATGGTGGCTTATCTTTTTGGGGAATTGACTGTGCCTACAAAGGATACCTCGTTGAATCGCTGCCGGCAATAACCGGAAGAATTACTTACAACGAACCTTCTAATGCCCAGGATTTATCTAACTACAGTGCATTTGTGGTATGTGAACCCAACATTAAATTTACTGATGCCGAAAAAACTGCTCTCCTTAATTATGTAAGAAACGGGGGCGGCCTGTTTATTATTTCTGATCATGACGTATCAGACAGAAACAATGATGGATTTGATTCCCCCAATATCTGGAACGATTTCTTTCAAACTAACAGTACCGGCAACACCAATCCTTTCGGGATAATATTTGACCTGGCAAATTTTTCAGAAACATCAACCAATATTTCCACCAATATTAAAGCAGATACCCTTTTAAGAACTGCTGCCGGTGCAGGCTGGGGCAATGTAACCAAAGTAAAATGGAGTAGTGGCACCAGTATCACCATCAACCCGTCAGCCAATACAAGCGTGATTCCAATCATATATCAAAATACCGGAAGCGGTAATACCAAAGTGATGGTAGCCACGGCAAGATATGGTGCAGGAAAAGTAGTTGCTGTTGGTGATAGCTCGCCTTTTGATGATGGCACGGGTGATCCGGGCGACAATTTATTTACCGGTTATAACGGCGATGTGACTCCGAATCACCGGAACCTGATCATGAATGCCACTATCTGGCTGGTAACAAAAAATACCAGTATCTATACTTTTACTGGCAATGGCAATTGGGACGTAGCTGCCAACTGGCTTAATAATAAAATTCCACCTGCAACGCTACCCAGTGGTAATGAAATTATTATTAACCCGGTTATCAATGGGCATTGCATATTAAACATTACCCAGCACATTGCAAACGGGGCAAAGCTAACGGTAACTACAGGAAAGGATTTACTGGTACAAGGCAACCTGAATGTACAGTGAAAGCTATTTTTAATCAAGGTACTAACCAGGAGCCAGCACAGCCATCATTTGCATCATATTTAAACGAGGCCCTTCGATGCCCGCCGCTGTTGAGCCACAGCCATTCCATCCATTTTATCTTAGTGATAATGATACCGAAGTTTTTTCTGCCTGCTTCACTTTCTTCCGGTGTGGGGTCTGCCGTTTCAAATTTTGAAGGCAGTCCGCTAACAGGCATAGCCGCAACGACCGAAGGGCCCAGCTTACCGGAATAAATTTTCCTGCTGCTCATGGTGCTTTTGCTCCATGCTTCATTGGCAATGGCATCATCATGATGCAGGGCAGCGTGGCCACTCAATCGCAGCTGCATTCTTCCGGCAGGATTATAAAATATCCAGCTGATCTTGTTATCCGCCTGAATCTCTGCCCATTTTCCACTTCTTATATCAGTATGAAAAGCCAGTTCTTTTTTTTCCGTATCCACTTTTCGCAGCACCACTGTCCGCATGTTTACTCCTTCTGCATTGCTATTGGCCACCACCGGGTGATGAAAAGGATTTTTAAAACTCAACGACCCGTTCAATAGTCTTAGCCAGCAATCTTTTTCCAATGCCGGTAAATCATACGTTATCCCGTCTATCAAAATTTTATCCATGGTTTTCCCTGACATTTCAGGCTATTCGTTTTAATGAATCAATAAAAGGCTTACCCGTTTTCATTCTTCACTTTAATCATTTCTGCTGCTATGCTTACAGCAATTTCTTCCGGTGTCTGGCTTTTGATGGCCAGGCCCACAGGGGCATGAATTTCATTCAGCCATGCGGCATCCATACCTTGCTCCCTGAATTCTTCAAACATCCGTTTGATTTTATTCCTGCTGCCCAACAGGCCAATATATTTAAACTGCTTACCCAGCAAGGCTTTACATGCTGCAGCATCTGTGCGATAACCAAATGTCATGATAACAACAAAACTGTTGCAGCCCGGTTCAACCAGTTTTGATAAAAATGCATAATCATCTACAATTTGTTTTTGATGTACAAAATTATTTTGGCCTATCGTATTCAGCCCATCCCTTTCATCATAGAGATGAATATAAAAATCCATATTGCTCATCAACCTTGATAAAGCCAATGCACAATGCCCGCCACCAATGATGTGCAGTATATTCTTATAGCCTGTTTTTTCAGTGAATAAAAAATCATCCGCTGCTTTCACTTGAAGATCAAAATTTCTGAGCGGGATGCTGTTTACGAAGCGGATGCCTTGCGGAGATAAATGAAGGGTCCCATTTTTATTTTGCTGCAGGGAGTAAATGATATCCCGTATTACAGCAGTTTCTTCCTTTTTAACGGTGTACAAAAAAATGGTTTGTTCCCCGGAACAGATCATGCCGCTTTGATTTTTGGCAGCTTCTTTATCATGCACCTGCTTGTGAATGGAAACCTGTTCTGCAAGCTGTTGAAGTTTCGATTTTGCCAGCTCAACAAATTTATGCTCCATAATGCCGCCGCCCAGGGAGCCACTCATTTTACCGGCAGCATTAACAGCCATAAAAAATCCCTGCCTGCCGGGGCTGCTGCCTTTACTTTCCAGCACATACAACAACATTACCGCTATGTTTTGGATAAGGTTTTGGTGAATCAGTTGCCAGGTATCAATTTGCTTTTGCATCGCCTGTTCTCCGCATGGGATATTATTTCAATTTAGATTAGGTAATCAATTGCTCTTGTTGAAATGGATGAATGGCAATGACTGTTTCTGGGTACAGATTCATCAATACTTTCTCCGGAGTCATTGGCGCATCAAAAGCCGGCCTTGCTGCAGGATTAAAACTTTTGACCGCATTACGCAAAGCAAAAAATGCGCCAATGCCATACATCAACGGAGGCTCTCCTACTGCCTTTGAGCGGAAGATGGCCAGGTTATCTTTTTGAGTTTCCAAAAAATTGATGGTGATTTCTTTTGGCACTGAATAGATGTCGGGCACCTTATAAGTAGATAATGCATTGGATCTTAATTTGCCGGCTGCATCATACACCACTTCTTCCATTGTCATCCAGCCAATACCCTGCACCAATCCACCCTCTATTTGCCCACGGTCGATGATTGGATTCATACTGCTGCCAAAATCATGCACCAGTTTAACCGAATCTATTTCATAAATCCCACGGAGACAGTCAACCGTTACCGTGGTGATGGCCGTACCGTAAACGTGGTAAGCAAATGGATGCCCTTTTTCTTTTGTCTTATCAAAATAAATATCCGGCGTGGAATAATGCCCATGCTCGGATAAACTTACCCTTTTATTATAAGCAGCCTGTACCAGTTTATTCCAGTCCAGATCCGTTTTAATACCATTGACATAAACAAAATCTTCCACTATTTCAACAGCGGTTAATGCAACTTTTAATTCATCAGCAGCTACCTGCTTTAAGCGATCCGCAATAGCCAGGCAGGCAATCTGGGTGGCCCTGCCGTTAAGGTCGGCGGTAGCACTTGCTGCAGATGGAGAGGTATTGGCGATGCGGTAAGTATTGGTGCTGTTGACTTTTATTTTTGATGGGGCAATGGAAAATGTTTGTGCCGCCACCTGCAGCATTTTTGTATTAATCCCCTGCCCCATTTCAATAGCGCCGGTGCTTAACACCACGCTACCGTCTGTGTATACATGCACCAATGCCCTGGCCTGGTTCATCGGGGTGTTGGTAAAGGAAATGCCAAAACAAATGGGCATCAGGGCCATCCCTTTTTTATACCATTTATTCACTTCATTAAAGGAGGCGATCTCCTTTCTTATCGCTTCGGTTTCAAAAAGAGAACCGGCCTTATCCCAGCATTCGGCAGCCTCGCTTACCACTTTCTGCCCATACAATAATTCGTCGCCTGTTTGTAATAAATTTTTCTGTTGAATCACCGAAGCATCAATGCCCAACTCATCAGCGGCTTTGGCTATGGCAGCTTCAATCACAAACATTCCCTGCGGGCCGCCAAAGCCACGAAAAGCAGTATTGGGAGGCAAATGGGTGCGGCAGCAAAAAGCTTTGGCCGTGGCATTGGGGATAAAATAAGTATTGGTGGAATGAAACAAGGTACGTTCCATCACTGCAGGAGACAAGTCTGCTGAAGCACCTGCATTCTGGTAAAAAGTGACTTCATAGGCAATGATCTTTAAGTCCCTGTTCAATCCGATCTTATAATCAGAAGAATAGGGATGCCGCTTTCCTGTCATCCGCATATCATCCATACGATGGAGTGAATATTTTACCGGAAGTTTTAAAACATGTGTGGCCAATGCACACAGGGCAGCCCAGGTATTGGCCTGATCTTCTTTACCACCAAAACCGCCGCCCAGCCTTGTTACATCAATTTCCAGCTGGTGCATAGGCAGACCTGTCACTTTGCTCACTGCTCTTTGCACCGCAGTAGGCCCCTGCGTGGAGGAGTAAATTCTGATGGCCCCGTTTTCCTGCGGCACGGTATAGGCTCCCTGGGTTTCTATGTACAGGTGTTCCTGCCCGTTAGTATCTGCCTTACCTTCAAAAATATGGTCGCAATCTTTCCAGGCAGTATCACAGTCACCCATTTTAAACGTGCGGGGCGGTATGATAAGTTCTCCTTTGGCAGCTGCTTCCCTCGGGTTGGTAATTACGGGTAAGGGGTCAATAACTATTTTTATTTTTTTTACGGCAGCCCTGGCCTCATGGTCTGATGCGGCTACCACCAGCGCCACCGGCATACCGCAAAAATATACATAGCCGTCTGCAAACAACTCTTCATCGGGAATAATGCCACCGATTTGGTTGATGCCGGTAATATCTTTATGGGTAAGCACTTTTACAACACCTTTGCTGTTTTCTGCCCCGGTAATATCCATACTCAGAATTTTGCCATGCGCCACCGGGGAGTCAAAACAGGCCGCATACAGGGTTCCGGCCTGCACCGGTATGTCGTCTAAATAAACAGACTCACCCCTTGTATGCGTATAGGAATCTATATTTTTCATTTTATGCGGTTCTTAATAATGGTATTTCCACACCCGGAAACAAAGTAATGAAATGTGCCCTGATCAGTTGAGACAATAAAAAGCGTTTATATTTGTCCGTTCCCCTTGCATCACTGATGGGAGAAATTTCTGTTTGGGCAATACTGACCAGTTCTTCAATTACCCCGGAGGATATTTTCTTTCCTGAAAGGAATGATGCACTTTTGGGCAGAAAGGCAGGAACTGGCCCAACACCACCAGCCGCAAGCCCAGCCATTTCAATGGTATCGCCGTTCATTACGAGATACATTGCTGTATTCACACTGGCAATGTCCAGGTGGGTGCGCTTACAAACCTTTTCAAAATTGAATTTGCTATTGGCAACAGGCAATTCAAAATAAATTTTTTCAATATATTCTTCCTGCTTTTTATCCAGTGATTTATATCCTTTGTATAATTTCCGTAACGGTAATTCCCTGGAACGGATACCATCGCTTAAGACCAATTGGGCATCCAAAGCCAAAAAGAAAATGGTAAAATCACCAATGGGTGAGGCATTGATAAAATTACCGGCAATGGTTGCCATGTTTCGTATCTGGGTGGAGGAAACCAATTTAATATGCCTGTATAAACCGGGGAAATGCTGCAGAAAAACAGGTGATTCCAGCACATCCGAAACAGTGACCGCTGCACCCATGATACACTTGTTGCCTTGCTGTACAATACCATTGAGGTGTTGCTTGTTAAATAAAAAATCAATCTCCTCATGTACCATAGTATCATGCTGCTGCACATAAAGGTCTGTACCGCCACCTACAAATTTTGCACTCCCCGCAGCCGCGGAAGCAACGCCATTTGTTTTTAAGGCATACGCTTCCAGGCGTTGTTTGATATCTTCAAAATAAGCGGGAAGTATGTTATTGGCTACCGCAAACTGTATTGCATTGCTGCCTTTTCTTTCTGCCAGTTTACCGGCAATTGTTGCGGTGGCCCTTTCAATGGATTTGTAACCGGTGCAGCGGCAAATATTTCCATTCACAGCATCAATGGCTGCTTCATAAGAAACATCTTTTCCATTTAAACAAAAGCCCGCAAGTGATACAACGAAACCGGGTGTACAAAATCCACATTGGGTTGCACCCTCATCGGCAAATGCCTGCTGAATAATATTGAGGCCAGTTACATTTACACCTTCTACCGTCACGATATGTTTTCCATGGGCATTGCCCAGCGGCATCAGGCAGGAAGTAACAGAACGGTACGTTAATTCGCCATTGATTATTTCACCTGCCAGCACCGTGCAGGCCCCACAGTCGCCTTCCCTGCAGCCGATCTTTGTACCGGTAAGGTTTTGCTGGTAACGGATAAAATCAAGCAGCAGCATACCCCTGGGCAATGGTGTGCTGATTTCTTTTTGATTGAGAATGAATTGTACCAAAATATGTTGAGTTAATCGATAAAGTTACAATAAAACTGTTTATGAAATTATGGCGGTATTGAATTCACTGTTTTACCCGGGCAGCCCAGTTTTCCAGTACTTGAAATTTAAACAGGGTTATTAAAGAAGGGCAATTTTTTTTAATCGCTGAACAGTAATTATTATTAATAATATTCCAACTCCCTTTCCATAATGGTAACCGGCACCCCATTACGGTAAGTTATTTTCCTTGTCCAGTTTTGACGTTTATCATAGCTGTATCTGTATGTGTATTGTTCCAGTTGGTTCCCCTGATTATCCAGCCAGTTTTCTTCTGTGATATTCTGCTGACTGTCGTATTTGCGGGTGATTTTTTTGTTAGCAGCCGAATCATTTTCATACAGCATCATTTCCGTTTGATTTCCTTTGGCATCATAACTGAACAGGGTTCTTTTATCGAGGCTGTCATTTGCCTTATACAAATTTTCTTCTATGATATTACCTTTGCCATCGTATTGATAAACCGCTTTTACCAAGGGTGACCCATCGGCATTTACCGTTCGCCATGCGGTTTGATTCCCTTTGCTGTCGTATGTATAAAATGTTTTTTCATCCAATACCCCTGCTGAGTTGTACCAGTTGTATGCCGTTTGGTTGAAGTGGCTGTCGTACTCATAGGTGTACTTCGAAATGAACTTCCCGTCGGGGTTTAACAAATTTTGCCCCACCAAATTTCCATTAGGGTTGTACCTGTATTTGAATGTTGATTTTAATGCGCCGCCGGGATTGTACAAATTTTGTTCTGTGAGTTTGTTACCGGTAGTATAGCGGTAAGTGTACCTTACCCGGAGGCTTCCGTTTTGATTGTAAATATTTTGTTCTGCCAGGTTACCATTTTTATTAAAGGTATAGTCTGCATTATCATTTGCCCTGTCTCCCTTTTCAGGTTTTCCGAAATTATCAAGCGCCGTATAAGAACGTTCTGCCAGGAATTTCACCATTCCTTTCAATCCCAGATCAGCCCATTGTTTGTTTTGGTGTTGTGCTGCTGCACCATAAGCGATGAATACAAAAACCATCAAAAAAAAACTATTCTTCTTCATACATTTATTTACTGTTGGTATTCCAGGCACCTGCAATGCCACTATTAAAATTTGAAATTAAGACTAATATATTAAATGGGTGGCACAAGTGGTGAGGTCAGTGACAGGTGATCTGTCAGGAGGGCCTGGGATCAGTTTGCGCCCGGCGAAGATATTCTCTACGGCTGTTTGGGAAAGATGAGCACTGGTATGCCGGTAAAGTGATTGCGACGCAACGATGCTGCCATAAAAAACCGATGCTGGTATCTCCTTACCCGACCGCCATTACATTTTTTTTGTTTATAAAAACTTAAGGTTACCTTAACCCAATAATTTTTTTTATGAAAGCGATCGCATTAATAAAAACCGGGGATTCCGCAACAGCCTTTAAAGAAATAGACAGCCCAAAGCCACAACCAAAAAAGGGAGAGGTATTAATTAAAGTGGCTGCTTTTGGTTTAAACTTTGCCGATGTGATGGCCCGCAGGGGAATGTATAAAGAAGCCCCGCCATTGCCCGCTGTATTGGGTTATGATGTAGCCGGTACCGTAGAAGCGGTTGGTGAAAATGTGGTGGCCATAAAAATCGGTGACCGGGTAACAGCCATGACAAGATTTGGTGGGTATGCCGAATATGCCATTACCAATGCCAGTGCCGTGGCGGTGATACCCGGCAATATGGATTACGCCACGGCTACAGCACTCACTACGCAATATTGTACGGCGTATTATATGGCTGCAGAAATGGTGAATTTGCATAAGGGGGATAAGGTACTGGTGCATTCCGGTGCCGGTGGCGTGGGTACCGCTTTGATACAATTTGCAAAGTATAAGGAGTGCGAAATATTTTCTACCGCCGGGAGTGATGACAAATTAAATTACCTGTCGGCACTGGGGGTGCATCACCCTGTTAATTACACTACCGGGGATTTTGAAAAAGAAATAAAACAACTTACTTCGGGTAAAGGCGTGGATGTAATTTTCGATGCGGTGGGTGGTAAATCAGTGAAAAAAGATTTTCGTTTACTGGCTCCCGGTGGCAGGTTGTTATGCTACGGGGCCAGCGAAATGAGCAACAAGAATATATTCGGCAAACTCAGTTCTGCCCTGGGCTTTGGGTTTTATCACCCGGTAATGCTGATGGTGCCATCCAAAACGATCATTGGTGTAAACATGCTCCGCATTGCCGACAACAAGCCGGAAGTGGTGCAGCGCTGCCTGGAAGCAGTGGTAAGGTTAACCAATGAAGGCGTTTTTACACCAGCCTTAAGCAAAGTATTTGATGTTGCAGCTATTGCCGCTGCACATGATTTTTTGGAACAGAGAAAAAGTATTGGCAAGGTAGTGGTGCAATGGTAAGCATTGGCGGGCAGCTTTTGTATTAGCTTCTTATGGCTGGTCAGAATACCGGCCATTCCCTGCATTTATAATCCTGCCGCTTTAAGAATGAATTTTTCCCCAAATCTTTTCTTCACACTGTCAATCGCTTGGTACAGATTGATCATCTCCTGTGTATCCTCAAACAACCTGATCTGGTAATTGCCCGGGATCAAATTGGTAAAGCGGATACCCACCATCCTGATCAGCATCCTGCGTTCGAATAATTTGGCAAAGAGTTCATTGGCCGTTTGCAATAAACTATGATCGGCATTGGTGTAAGGAATGGTTTGTTGTTTGGTATAGGTTTCAAAATTGGAGTACCGCAATTTTACTGTAACGCAGCCCGCGAGTTTATTTTGTTTCCGCAGATCGAAAGCAATGCGTTCCGTCATCCGCACCAACTGCTGGTGCAGAAACTGCATATCAATGGTATCCTGTTCAAAAGTATTTTCTGTTGAAATGGATTTCTGTTCATGAAAAGGCACCACCGGTGATTCATCGATGCCATTGGCCTTGCGCCACAGGTCAGTACCATTTTTCCCCAACAGATTCCGCAGCATTTCCACCGGTATCTCACTCAACAGCTTCACCGTTTCCACGCCCATTTTCATCAGCTGCAGTGCCGTCTCCTTCCCTACCCCCGGGATCTTTATCACGCTCAACGGAGCTAAAAATGATTTTTCATCACCGAAAGGAATTTCAATCTGCCCGTTGGGTTTTACTTCGTTGGTAGCCACTTTACTGATGAGTTTATTGCTGGATAACCCATAGGAAGTGGGCAGCCCGCTCTCCTTCAGTACTTTCTTTTTTAATTCGGCGGTAAATAAACTGCAGCCAAAAAACTTATCCATTCCCGTGAGGTCAACATAGAATTCATCGATGGAGGCTTTCTCAAAAAGCGGCACCGTGTCTTTGATGATCTCCGTTACCAGGCCGGAGTATTTGCTGTACTGTTCCATATCTCCCCTCACTACAATAGCATGCGAACAGAGCCGTTTTGCGATTGTCATCGGCATGGCGCTGTGTATACCAAACTTCCTGGCTTCATAACTGCAGGAAGCCACCACGCCCCTGTCGCCGCTGCCGCCGATTAAAATGGGTTTGCCTTTCAGCCTGGGGTTACGCAACTGCTCCACCGATACAAAAAATGCATCGAGGTCTAAATGGGCTATATGTCTTTCAGAATTTAATAACACTGATCTTATGAATTTTATATGGCCACGAATTACACCAATCACACGATTAAGGAGAAAGTACTTCAATACATTCACACCGATCAGAAATCAGCATACTTCCTCGCCTTAAAGCCTACCTTATACATGCGATGCACTTCAATACTGTACACCCCAAAATCATCCACCACCTTCCCAGTCACTTTATAAAACCCGGTGCTGTTGAATGGATAATTTTTCGCCGAGTCCGGAAAATGTACCGTATCGATCCAGTCTAAATTGACATCCACAAAAGTTCCAAAAAACATCTGGTCATGGTTTTTGGTGGATACATGTTTACGGGAAATAAAATACACCAGCGCCGTAACCGTTTTACCCAACTGCTCCGGCAGTTCTTTTGACAACACATACTTCATTGGGTCATCATCCACCATTGCAAACGGGTTGCCCATGGTAAAACCAAGGATCTCCATTTCGTCATACAGGTCATCCAGCGGATCATCCACGAGCTCGGGCATATTGAATTCCAGGGGTACGTCTTCAAACAATACCGGCGAGCCGTGCAATGCCGGCTGGTTGTTCTTCTGCAAAAAATTGGCTTCCCATAGCAAGGTTTTTTTTGATTTTCCGCTAAACCGGAAAGCGCCTGCACTTACCAGTGTGTTCAACTGTTCTTTGCCGATATTGGTTCGTTCAATAAAATGCTGCAAATGGAGGTATGGGCCGTTGATCTTTCTTTCTTCTAAAATGGCTTCCACCAATTGTTCATTCAACCCTTTGATGTGAATGAAACCGGTATATACTTCATTGCCTTTTATATTCGTGTAGTAGTCACTGTTGTTGATGCATGGTGCTTTGATGCCACCGCCGGTTTTCAGCAGTTCCAAAAAATATAATTCCCTGCTGTAGAAGCCGCCGAAATTATTGATCACCGCTACCATAAATTCTTTTGGATAATAGGTCTTCAGGTACAGGCTCATGTAACTTTCCACGGCAAAGCTGGCGGAGTGTGCCTTGTTAAAACTATAACCGGCAAAGCTTTCCATCTGCCGCCAGATCTCTATTGCCAGGTGATCGGGATGGCCCATTTTTTTACAACTGGCCAGGTATTTTTCTTTGATCAGGTTAAACTGGTTATTGCCCCGGTACTTGCCGCTCATGGCACGGCGCAGGATATCTGCTTCGCCCAGGTCGAGGCCGCCAAAATAATGCGCCACTTTGATCACATCTTCCTGGAACACCATTACGCCAAAGGTTTCCTCCAGCAATTCTTTCATGATGGGATGCAGGTATTGCACCTGGCTGCGGTCGTGATAGCGGGTGATATAGGCCCTCATCATGCCCGACTGTGCCACACCGGGGCGAATGATAGAACTTGCTGCTACCAATGTGATATAATCATCGCAACGCAGTTTTTTCAGCAGCCCACGCATGGCCGGCGACTCAATATAAAAGCAACCGATGGTATTGGCTTCCCTTATCTGTGTGGCAACGCCTGCATCTTTTTTAAATTTTTCTACGTCGTGAATATCAATGTCGATGCCCCTGTTGAGTTTGATCAGCCGCAGGCTTTCTTTGATATGCCCCAGCCCACGCTGGCTGAGGATATCAAATTTATTGAGCCCGATATTTTCTGCCACAAACATATCCATCTGCACCGTGGGAAAACCTTTGGGCGGCATAAACAAACTGGCATAAGTAGTGATGGATGCTTCTGAGATCAACATACCACAGGGATGCAGCGACATGATATTCGGAAAATTGTACAACAACTTTCCATAGCGCAGTATCATCGCTTTTATTTTGTCGTCGGAGGCATTGGTATGCTGCAGTTCTTTGATCTCTTCCACCGGCAGGCCAAATACTTTGCCGAGTTGCTGTATGATGGCATCATGCTGAAAAGTGGAATAGGCACCCAGCAGGGCCACCTGTTTTTTACCATAGCGTTTGAACACATAGTCGATCACATCATCCCGGTCTGTCCAGGAAAAATCAATATCAAAATCCGGTGGCGAGGTACGGTGTGGATTTAAAAAACGTTCAAAATATAAATTCAGTTCTATCGGGTCCACATCGGTGATCCGCAAACAATATGCAACAATGGAATTGGCACCACTGCCCCGGCCCACATAATAAAATCCCCTGCTCTGTGCATACCGGATAATATCCCAGTTGATCAAAAAATAAGAATTGAAACCCAGCTCATCAATGATCTTGAGTTCCTTTGCCATCCTGTCTTTTGCCACTTTGTTCTTTTTGCCATACCGGTTCAGCAAACCATCAGAGGCCAGTTTCTCCAGCAATATTTTATCATCTGTAACCGAGCCGCCAAAAGCTTTTTTATTCTTGTCTTTAAAAAAATCCATTTCGATATGGCAGGCATCCATGAGTTTGTAAGTATTGGTTACAATGAACGGATACTGTTTAAATTTTTCCAGCAGTTCTGTTGGCGACACAAAAGTTTCATTGGGTGAAGCCTGCGCTTCGGGCGGTAATCTGGAGAGCAGGATATTGTGCTGGATGCAGCGCAACAGGCGGTGCAGGTTGTGATGAATTTTATCCTGCACCGTTACCGGTTGCCGGATCACTAATTTACCGGCATGTGTTTTCAGGTCAAGGCCAAAGAGTTTATTCACTTCCCAGGGCAGCACGCCGATCCGTTCATTGGTAGTTAACAACTCCGGTGGTTTGGTATCCATCGGGTAGATCACAAAGCCATCTGCAGGCTGCTCAAAAAAAAGTTGGTCAAGATCATTTTCCGGAAAAGCTGTTTTGGCCAGCAGGTGCCGGGATAAAAATTCATGTATCCAGGTGAGGCCACTGTTATTGGCGGCAATGAGCAGGTAAAGCAGTTTATCACCGTTCCTGATTTCCACGCCGGCAACGGGTTTAATGCCTTCTTCCCCACAGTATTTTACAAAATCCCATATATCGCAGGTGCTGTTGATATTGGTGAGCGCCAATACCCCAACGCCTTTGTCCACAGCGGTTTTCACCAGTTCCCGGGTAGAGAATGTTCCGTATCGGAAGCTAAAATATGTTTTGCAGTTGAGGTACACGGTTGTTTGAATTGAACCGTGAAGGTAGGATTAAATACTAAATATTTTAGTATTTAGATGACAACAATTTTCACCCTTGATAATCGGATTGTTGTACAACTGGAGGAAGAGGATGTTAAGGTCAGTTGAACCGGGATCATCCAAAAGGAACCAGGAAATTACTATGTTACCTCTCCAAAACTATCTTATCAATTTCCAGTGTAAAGGCGCCTGCTTTTTTATTCCCAATTAAAAACGCCACCTCTTCCAATTGCCTGCCGGGATAATTTGGGATAGTTAATTTTTGGCCCCGGAAGGAAGGATACATGCTGTTGAAAGGTATTTCAACTGTAGCCCACTCAGTAGTGGTATTAAAAACGGCCACGTAGGAAAACTGATCGGCAGCACTTGATTTAACCCTGAACTGAAACGGATTTCCATCGCCCTTGATACGGATAATTATCCTGGTAAACCTATCCACATTTATTGGGGCAAAGCGATACCGCACAGAAGAGAAGCCGCCATTGTTTTCCAGCGATACATTTCCATGGAATACCCCATGGCCTTCATTATTGATACTGAAGGCACCATTGGATCGGCCACCCATTACCACATCATCTGTAATGACCCAATGGGTAATATCAGTTGCGGTATTAAAATCAAACAGCATCATAATTAAAGGAGTTGAGTAAACAGCAATAAGCAAATATACTTTTCATTCCGGGTTAATTAATCTTTAAAGAGCAGGAACAACTGTTGGGCTATTGCTTCCAGTAAGCCTTTGTCAATCATCCCGGCCTCCGGCAAATCATCCGGGTTAATAAGGGCACGAAAGTTTTGTTCTTCGTCCCGCTCAAATGAAATGAGCTGCCTGAAAACAGCCACTTCAATTTTGTAACTGTACCCGTAAGTAATTAATTCGGCAGGGAAATTATATTCGTCTGACCCATAGGTTACCGGGATTTCAAAGGCGTTGTCCATTTTATTTTATTCAGCAGCCCGAAAGGTAAGTGTATTCCCAGATAAAAACCTTCCGGGTGCAGTAATCGGTGCTGCGCCTGTAAAAGATCCCGGCGAAAGTAACCGTGTGTTTTTTTGAAGGGGAAAGTTGCAAGGGCAAGAACCAGCAAATACAGCCATGATAATTTCATTTCCACCTATTGCATACACATATATTTTTATGTATTTTTATTAAAAAAAATGAAAACTTTAATTATCCTGCTGGTAGTTTTTGTTTTTTCAGGGTGTTTGTTTGAGTCCTCAAAAGATAAGAAAACCAATCCTGAAGGAACCATTGCTGTGCCTTCTACAGTACCTGTGGATCCCGGCATACCTATTGCCGTAGATACCTCTCCCGCAAGATCAGGCACGCCAAATCCTGTTGATACTACAGTGACTGATCCTAAAATGAGAAGAATGAGAGAACGGCCTAAACTTCCAAATGCAGTGCTGGACACCATGCAAATTCAATAATAATGACCGCTTCAAAAACATTCTATTTCCTGGCTTCCACATTGGCTAACCTTGGTTTGTTATTTATTGCATATTGGATTATTGTAAATAGTATTTCCTTTATTCGTTCCAGGAAAAGTAAGACTCCTTTTCAATGGAAACGACTATCGCCAGACATCATGATGGCAACGGTTTGTTTTTCTATCCTGGGCATGATCATTGGGCTTTTGATTGGCTTAAGCCAATCGCCGGTGGTTGGGGTAGCCATTCCTGCATTGCTGACCTTTTACAGTGGTTTTTTAACTTTTTTTCTTGCAAAAGACATCTTCAGAAACCAGGAAATAAAAACACTTATTCTTGTCTCCATTACCTTTAATGCCATTTTTATGATGTATGGTTTAGAACTTGGCACCAGGGAAAAGAATACTGCTGTTACCAGTGCTAAAAACTTTGATCTTTATTATTTGGAGAAACAACTGGAAATTCAAAAGAAGTATAAATAATTCTTTCTGCGTGTATTGAAGGTCGCTGCTGTTTTTTCGTCGATGTTGGTGCCCGTAAAATTATTACTTGCAATATCTTCTTTCGGTACTCCGCCCTGTTTCCACTTGCCGGCAAGGCCTTTACATTGATACCGAATTTAAATAACAGAAGTACAGGCAAAATTTCACTGCCTTTTCACGCTTTATTATGTTCATCCGCAAAGCGTTTATTTATAAGCACTGCCAACCGCAGGCATAACATAAATTTATTTAGCTTTATTCGATGAGAAAAAATTATAAAGAAAGTTGCTTTTTTCTCCTATTATATCCTGTTGATGTGCCTGGCAAATGAAATGATCACCACCCGGGCACTAGAAATAAAATATTCTCTTAACCCATTATTATTTTACCAATGCAGACAACTCCGTTAACTTCAAAACCTCATTACCCCATACTGGACGGATTGCGTGGTGTCGCTGCCGTTATGGTGGTTGCCTTTCATATTTTTGAGGCGCATGCCGGCAGCCGTTTCAACCAGGTCATCAACCACGGTTACCTTGCGGTAGATTTTTTCTTCCTGCTATCCGGTTTTGTAGTTGGCTATGCCTATGACGACCGCTGGGGCAGGATGACCACTGGCGGCTTTTTCAGGCGCCGGCTGGTAAGGCTTCAACCGATGGTAGTAATGGGTATGATCATCGGTGCGTTGTGTTTCTATTTCCAGGATTCTGTAGTATGGCCGGGTATAAATGAAGTACCCGCCTGGAAGATGCTGGTGATCATGCTGATTGGTTGTACACTGCTGCCGGTACCTCCTTCCATGGATATCAGGGGTTGGGCAGAGATGCATCCGCTGGATGGGCCGGCCTGGTCATTGTTCTTCGAATATGTTGCCAATATTTTCTATGGCCTCTTTGTCAGAAAGTTTTCAAAAACAGCCTTGTCTGTATTGGTGGTGCTGGCTGGTGCAGCACTCCTCCACCTTGCAGTAACCGGCACCAATGGTGATGTAATTGGTGGCTGGTCGCTCGAACCGTCACAACTACGCATTGGCTTTACCCGAATGCTCTATCCATTTTTTGCCGGGTTATTACTCTGCCGTATGGGAAAACTGATCCATATTAAACAGGCTTTTTTTTGGTGCAGCCTGCTAATAGTCATTGTGCTCTCCATACCAAGAATCGGCGGCCCCGGGCAACTATGGATGAATGGCCTGTATGACTCCCTGGGCATTATCATCGCCTTCCCTTTGATCGTATACCTGGGTGCAGGCGGTTCCATAAAAGGCAAATACGCCACCCGCCTGTGTACCTTCTTTGGCGATATTTCCTATCCCATCTACATTACACACTACCCGATCATATACATCTACACCGGGTGGGTAGCCGATAATAAAATTCCTTTTAAGCAGGCGTTTCCTGTTAGCCTGCTCGTGTTGGCATCAACAATCCTCCTGGCATACGCCTGCCTGAAATTATATGATGAACCTGTAAGGCGATGGCTAAAAAAGAAAGTATTGAACAGCAATGGATAACTGTTTGAAGAAGGGGTACTATAACTGAATACCCTCCTGGCTTAAGATCC
>JAYVUL010000326.1:0-3259 GCA_043787935.1 Chitinophagaceae bacterium
AAATTCTTATAATGTTCTTCTAAAGCAGTGATCTGTTGCCTTGCCCCGTTTCGGTCGCCCTGTGCCAGTGAGTTACTGATCTCTACAAGGGCATTGGTGGTGCCGCTGAGTGCAGACAATACCACTATTTTATCATCCGTATCAGCGGTTATCAGTTTTGCAACGTCATGCATCCTTTCCGGCTTACCAACACTGGTGCCGCCAAACTTCATTATTTTCATCTCGCAGAAAAATTTTAATAAGGTGCAAAAATATCAGATGGTGAAAGACTTTCCAAAAGAATAAAAAACGGTGAGTGGCTACAAATTTGAAAGTGGTTGAAGATTAAATTTATTTGCAAGCTCCTGCAGGTCGTGGATAACAGGATTTAATAATTCAATGCCATTTTGTAGTCTTTCTTTTTCAATGGCCCTTTCAGGTTCACCCGGAATGATAACCTTATGCCTGCCCGGGGTGGTTGCTGCTGTACTGAAGCGCTGTATCCATTTATCCATGTTCATTTTAAACTCAGCAGCAGGGCGGAAAGCATCAATTCGCATGGCACCCAAAAAATGCCCTATGCCTTCACCGGGCATGTTTTCGGGCATCGGGATATAAGCCGGGAATGGCGGCACCCAGGGGCCATAATTAGCGCCACTTAGCACAGCAGAAAAAATATCAACAATGGAACCCAGCATGAAGCCTTTGTGGCTGCCATGTTCTATATCGCCACCAAGGGGCAGTAAAGCCCCTCCTTTTTTTAGTTCATTGGCATCGTTGGATGGATAGCCATCTTTTGTTTGCACCCAGCCGCCGGGAGCAGCTTCATTTTTCCGTTGTAATATTTCTAATTTGCCATTGGCAGCGGTGGTGGTGGCAAAGTCTGCTACAAAAGGCTGTTCCTTGCCGGCGGGTATGGCCACGCCAATGGGATTTGTACCCAATAACCTTTCTACAGAAAAAGTAGGGGCCACCAAAGCAGATGCATTCGTCATCGCTATACCAATCATATCATGTTCAAGCGCCATCATAGCGTGGTAGCCGGCAATTCCAAAGTGGTTGCTGTTTTTTACACTCACCCAACCGGTGCCGGCATTTTTTGCTTTGTCAATGGCCACCTGCATGGCTGCCGGTGCTGATATCAATCCCAAACCTTTGTCAGCATCTATCACTGCGGTGGATGGTGTTTCATGTACAATTTGGATATTGGGGTTTGCATTTACCCTGCCTGCCTCCCATAAGCGGATATACCCCGTAAGCCGTGCTATGCCATGACTGTCTACTCCTCTTAAATCTGCTGACAGCAGGGCTTTGGCAGCAGTAAGTGCATTGGCTTCGTTGCACCCGATTTTTAGAAAGATATTTTTGGTAAATGAGAAAAGTTGCTGGTACTGAAATGTCATCGGCATTTATATCAGTTGAATAATGAATTGAGTAAATCGAAATGCACCGGAATAATTTCTGGCAACAACAATTAATAATTGTAAACCTCCCCCTAATTTCAAAGTGACTTCGCCTTCCTGCGGCATAATCACTTTAGGGGTTGGGTTTTAAAACTGCAAATGCCTTACCGTTAACCCGTCATTAATCAACTGTTTCAATGAGTCGATGCCAATTTTTAAATGACGTTCTACAAATTCGGAAGTCACTTTTTTATCGCTGGCTTCAGTTTTTACACCTTCCGGTACCATCGGGCTGTCACTTACCAGCAGCAGGGCGCCTGTGGAAATTTTATTATAAAAACCAACCATAAAGATGGTGGCAGTTTCCATATCTATTGCATATGCCCTTACTTTTTGAAGGTATTCTTTAAACGTTTCATCATGCTCCCACACCCTTCTGTTTGTGGTATACACTGTCCCGGTCCAATAATCGCAGGCATAGTCCCTGATGGTGGTGGAAATAGCTTTTTGCAGCATGAATGAAGGAAGTGCGGGCACTTCAGAAGGGAAGTAATCATTGCTGGTACCCTCGCCTCTTAAAGCTGCAATAGGCAATATCAAATCGCCAATTTTATTACGCTTCTTTAAGCCGCCGCATTTGCCCAAAAACAATACCGCTTTTGGTTTGATGGAACTGAGCAGGTCCATAATGGTAGCAGCCCCGGGGCTGCCCATACCAAAATTGATGATAGTAATATCCCCGGCAGTGGCGCATTGCATGGGCCTGTCTTTACCCACTACTTTTACTTTGTTCCATTTGGCAAACATCTCTACATAATTGGAAAAATTGGTCAGCAGGATATACTGCCCGAAGTTTTCTAATTTTTCACCTGTGTAACGGGGCAGCCAGTTTTGTACAATATCTTCTTTTGTCTTCATGTTGCTTTGTTTATTGGTTTATTCGTTTATTTGTGACTGCAATAATTGTAATGATGCTTTCTCCTTTTAAAACGATAGCACTAAAAGTACATATTTTTTTTCTGCTTCATGATTAAGATTGAATATCCTCCATACCAACCCAGAATAAAGACAGCAGCAGGCCGGGAACTTATTTTTGATGAATTTCGAAAACGCTGGGTATTCCTGACGCCGGAAGAATGGGTGCGGCAGAACTTTTTGCAGTACCTGGTGCTGGTAAAAAAATATCCTGCCTCATTAATTGCAGTTGAAAAAGAAATCCTGCTGGGCGATCTGAAAAGAAGATTTGATATAGTGGTGTATAAGAATGATGTGCCCCTGATGATCATTGAATGCAAGGCGATGAATGTGCCGCTTGACAAAAAAGTGCTTGACCAGGTACTGCGGTACAATAGTCATTTGCAGTTATCCTATATGGTTATTACCAATGGCAGCTATTGCTATGCATTTGGGGTACTGGATAATGTGCTGGAAGAACTGGATGAAATTCCCTGATCAAAATTTCTTTTACGGCAAAAAATGTAATACTTTCAGTTTTCTAAAATTAACATTATGAAAAAAATATTTTTCCTGGTGGCATTTGCTGGTATACTGTTGCTGAATGCCTGTAAGAAAACAGTCAATAATACGCAGGAATCCGTTAATAATCCGGAACTGACACCAACTCAGGCAATTGATGCTTTTATCAGGCAAAAAATACAGGAAAACCACAAATTTGACTGGAGTACGGCAAGTGATGAAATGGTTTGGAGTGCTTTACAGCAAAGCGATAATATTTTATCGGTTGGGTATACGCCTGCCGGCGAAATGAACGTAGCACAACGGCTTGCGGATATAAATATAAATACGGGTAAATGGAAAGCAGCAAAACAGCAGGTACTGGAATTGATTTTTCGGTCGGAAAGCAAGACCAGGCAAGA
>JAYVUL010000327.1:0-7473 GCA_043787935.1 Chitinophagaceae bacterium
CGCAGACAACCTCAACCTCGGCAGCGGTTTGTTGGGAACACCCATTTATTTAGCTGAAGCCAATGTGCAATACAGCCACAATGCCTTTTCTGCAAAAGCCCTCTTTGCTAATATCAATTATCCAGATGCAGGAAAAGTAAATACGGCGTATACAAAAAATATTGCTGAAAATATGTACGGTACTTATGCAGAAATAGGCTACGACTGGCTATACATAAAACAAAAGCAACCGGCATTTATAACCTTTGCACGGTTTGAATACCTTGATCTGAACTCAGGTATCCCTGCACCACCAAAAGCCATTTATGACGGCACTTTAAAACAACGGCATATTATTGCAGGAATAAGTTATTTACCCATACCCAATGTGGTGATAAAGGCGGATGTACGATTGCTGCACACTGGTGCCCAAAATCCTGACCTCATCATCAACCAGCCACCCGATGCCATTCCTTATAATCAGAACAATTCATTTTTGAACATCGGTATCGGATATTCATTTTAATATGGACAGAAAAGAATTTTTAAAATCAGGTTGTACTGCCTGCCTTTGCGCTGCCGCCGCAATGTTGTTGCCTGCCACGCAGGGTTGCAGTCCGGCCTACTCCGTTTTTAATACTGTACCGGTATCAAATAAAATCGAAGTGCCGCTGAGCTTGTTTGAAAAAGGAAGCCTGCAATTGGTGCGGCCCAAAGGATGGCTATATGATATTGCTGTGCAAAAGAAAACAGATGGAACTTTTGATGCCTTGCTGATGCAATGTACCCACATGGAAAACCAATTGACACCTGCACAAAATGGTTTCTCCTGCAGCCTTCACGGAAGCAGGTTTGCAGCCGATGGTAAAGTGTTAAAGGGGCCGGCAGAAATCAATTTGAGAAAATACAACACTGTTATCAATAACAGCAGTGTCATTATAACAATTTAAACGCACTGGTCTTTTTTTTTGAACCAGTCATTGGTGCTGTCATCAAGTTCAATTAATTTCCAGGAAATAAAAAGCTGTTATCTGCACCATATTGCACAGCAAGCAGCTAAAACATTCCCGCCGGAGTATTTTTTTAACAAACAATTCCTTACTTTGCAAGTATGAAAAAGATTTTGCTCTCCGCTTTTTTTGTTGCTGCTTTCATTTGCAAGTCATCTGCTCAGCGGGGCTTTGGTGAAAATGAACTGCAGGGTGAGTTTGGCGTTACTATTGGCATGGCGCATTATTTTGGAGATTTGAATACCCGGGCTGCACTTAACAGGCCCAAACCTGCCATCGGTGCTTTTTATAGAAAGCAGTTTAATAATTACCTTGCCATGCGTATCAGTGCACACTATGCTCAATTAGGATTTAGTGATACATACAGTAAAAACGATTATCAAAAAGCCAGGAACCTCAGTTTTAATACCGATATTTTTGAAATTGCCCTTCACGGAGATTTCAATTTCTTCAAATATATACCCGGCGATCCTGAATTTAGCTTCACTCCTTACGTAACATTAGGACTTGGTTTATTTAGTTATAACCCTTACGCCTATTTAGATAATAAAAAATATTTCCTCCGCCCATTGGGAACAGAAGGTCAAAACATCGCCTACAAAGATCCTGTTAGCGGCATTGTAAGAAAGCCTTATGGAAGCATGGCAGTGTGTATTCCTATTGGCCTGGGCCTTAAATATAATATCAACGACAAGATGAACCTGTCTTTCCAGGTAGCACAAAGGCTTACCACCACAGATTATTTGGATGATGTAAGCAGCACTTATGTTGGAAATGATAAATTTACCCCCGGATCCGCTGCCTATGCACTGCAGGACCGGAGTTATGAAAAAGTGGCAGGAGGTATTGGTGTGGAAGGAAGACAGCGTGGCTGGAGCAAACAGAATGACCAATACGTAATAGCAGAAATCGGTATTACTTTTAATATTACCACTTATAAATGCCCGTCTAATTTTTAAACTGCAGTTCATAAATTAACTTTACCGGTTTCTGGTCCTGCATTTTTTTTATTCAGATAAATACATTAGTTTCGGATTTCCGTAATACCTACTTCTTAATATCCCTGTACCGAATTCCAAATTATTTCCATTTTTTTCTGTGATGAAACCATAGTCTGTTTACTACCAAACGAATACTATGGCTTTAATCCGTTACTTATTGATCACGACAGTGTGCCTGTCTGCTTTTTTACCTGTAAATGCACAGGCAATTTATTATCCGGCAGGTGCATCAGACTTATTAAAGTCTACCGCTGATGATATGGCGATGCTGTTGCAGCAGGCGGTAACCGGCAGCCACTTTACAACACAACCCTACACCAGCTTGCCGGCGAATGGAATCATCTTTGTGTACGATGATGCTGTTGCTGCTAACCAGGATTGTAAAGTACAAAGCGATGGTATTGGTGTAATAAAATTTTCAGCCCCTCAGGATAATGGATTAAATTTTGGCATCTATCAATATTTGCAGCAATTGGGTTTCCGCTTTTATCAACCCGGTACTATCTGGGAAGTTATCCCTTCGCTTACATCTCCCTATAAAAAAACAGATACGTTGTACTCCTGCCAATTCAACTATAAAAACTGGTTTATCAGTGGTGGGCACAATACCTGGGCAATGGACAAAAACAATGCTTATTCCTGGGATACTTATTTTGGCGACATTGGCCACCAGTGGGCTTTGTACCAGCGGAGGAACAATATGGCAGGCGGCAACCGGTTTGCAGGCCACCGGGGTGACATATTAACCAGCTCCTACCTGGCAACGTTGCAAAATAACCCATGTTATGTAGCTCCATATAATGGTTCAAGGCAGGCTACAACCCAGTCGGTTCCTGATATTAACAATATTCCAGCAATGCAATTCTGGAGTGCCGCAATAGAGAAACAATACACCCAATTTAAAAATACCATTTTCGGCAACCCCGGAATGTACAGCAATCATTACCACAACTTTAATTATAATTACAGCGCTATTGGGATAGAAGTACCTGATGGAGCACACTGGGCCAATTCGAAAGAGAATTCCGGTTGCATCAATATGGATTTTACAAAAGAAAGCGACCAGCAATTTACACTGGCAAATTATACGGCATCCGCCATCAATGCTGTTTACCCCGGCAAGCGTTTTCAGGTGTATGCGTACGATGGGCATGCAGATATCCCCTCTTCAAAAATAAAAATCAATGACAATATAGATATACAGGTAGTGCCAACAGCTTTTCAAAGTGAAACCAGCGCAAAAGGGTTGCTAAACAGGTGGTACAACCGTTCAAAAAAAATTGCTGAATACCATTACCTCAACCTGCCTCAATGGAGTGGCGAAACCCCTTCTTTTAATCTGGATGATTTAAAAACCACCATACAAAGGCTAAAAGAAAAACAAAGCCTGGGTATTGTATGGGAGGCGTCTCCTGCAAAGTTTGCCAGCCTGCCATATTTATTTGCGGCCAATGCAGCATTAAAAGATAATGCCGGCGTAGATTCCCTGCTGCAGGAGTTTTGTAATACAATGTTTGAAAACGGGGCAGGTACCATTTATCAATTGCTGCAATACTGGAGCAATGAAAAAACAGTAACCGTAACCGATGGCATACAGGATAACAACTATAAGCTGCCTCTTTATTTTCAATTACTGAACCGGGCAGTTCAGGAAACACAACAGTCACCGGCAATAGTAAAAGAAAGGATCAATGAGCTGAAGGCATACCTGCATTATATGCTCCTATATTATGATTGGTCTTTCGATCAGCGGAGTAATAAGTCAAAGGCTGACAAGGCCGGGTTACTATGCCTGTACCTTGCCAAAATAAGCAGGCTGCAGCTTGTAAATAGTTATTTTTTGATCAGTGATCTGATAAGCAGGTATGAAGTAACAGACAATATGTATATAAAATACAATGCCACCAATGGAACGGCTTATCAAGACGGCACACTGCCATTGGTTACTGCTGAAGAAATCAATTCCAATTTTATCAACGACCTTGCTGCACAAACCGGAACGATCAACAGGTATGAATTTAAAGACGCAGTTCAAATAAAAAATCTTTTTGAAACGAATAACCTTGAGCCGGTAGAAAAGATAACTGTAAAAATCAATTATACCCAAGGTAAAGACTATGGCACCCGGGCAGAATTTTATATCCTTGCCAATGGAGCAGGCAGTATTAGCATTAAATACTCCCCACATTTTGATATGCCCGGCAAAGGCTATATTAATTTTACGGTAGAAGCAACAGGCAAGTCGCTTGGTATTATAAAAGACTTTTCAATAGATAACAATAGCGGCCCGGGAATTATTTATGTGCCGCTGCCTTCCTCAGGCACTTATAAATTATCTGTTGTATCAAAGTACCAATCGGCTGCAGACCTGGTGATTACCACCAATGGAAATTATTTTTATAAAAATGGTCCATACCTCGGCAATACCATAGAAAATTACCGGGGCGATTTGCTCAGCATGCCCGGCTACTTTTATATCCCGGCTGGCATCAATAAAATTTATTTCAGCCTTAATAATTCCAACCCCGGGGGTGCAGGATTTGCCACACCCGATATGGTTAGTAAGGCATTTTCCTTTAAGGATAACCAAAAAAATGCAGTGGAACCTCAACTGGCTTCTGCTGCAGATTCAGCATTATTTTATTTGGATGTGCCCACAGGCAAAGATGGAAGTTTTTGGCAATCCTTTAAAATGGAACAATACCGTTTATGCTTTGCCAATACAAGCAATTTATACTGGTATGCCCGCCGGCGGCCCTGTAGCATGGTTAATTTTACTGCTGAAATAAAAGAAGGGCCGGCAGGATGTATGACAATTTTAAGATCAACCGGCAGCAGCAACAACCTGCAATGGAAAGTGTATGACGCACAAAAATGGTATTACTATGAAAAAGTTACAGAGATAGAACTACCTGGTATTATTTCTCCCAATGCCATTGTCACTATCTCAAGTAGTGCTGATTGCTTTACAACAAAGCGTATTGGCGATGACCTGCAGTACCTGAAACAAAAAACAGCCTGCGCCACGGGGGCGCCTATTGCAGCAGATGTTGTGAAAACAATTTTGTATCCCAATCCAGGAAATGGTATATTCAGGTGCCGGTTAAATGATGATCCGGTTTTGGCAGAAAACATCACTATTTATAATACCTCCGGGCTTAGGGTGGCTGATTTTACCAATACCCAGGAGTTCAATATCACCAATCTTCCCGGCGGCATTTATTTTTATACCATTCTCATCAATAAAGTTTCTTTTAAAGGCAGGCTGGTAAAGTGGTAAGCGAATTGAAGATACATCTTCAACCAGGGCTTCCCTTTGCGCAGGGGTTGCTGATCTTTTTGAGTATCCCGCTTATTTGAAAGCCCTGCATTACCTGTAACGCTTATTCCAACTAAATTTCATTACTTTTGCGCCCTTAACCAATAGCCAGATTTATCTACTAATATGAGTTTGAAAAATGCTATAGATATGCAACGGCTGCCAAAGCATATTGCTATTATCATGGATGGCAATGGCAGGTGGGCACAGGAAAAAGGCGAAGACCGTCTTTTTGGGCATTTGCATGGAGTGGAAAGTGTGCGCAATATTGTTGAGGGCTGCGCAGAATTGGGCATTGAGTATCTTACGCTGTATGCCTTTAGTACCGAAAACTGGGACAGGCCGGCCAATGAAGTAAGCGGCCTGATGGAGATACTGGTAGATACCATCAGGAAAGAAGTGCCTACACTCAATAAAAATAATATCAAGCTGCATGTGATCGGCGATTTGAATATGCTGCCTGCAGCGGCCAGGCAGGCGTTGGAAGAAGCATTGCAGGAAACAGGTAAAAATACCGGGCTCAACCTGGTAATGGCACTCAGTTACAGCAGCAGGTGGGAGCTGGTTAATGCAGTGAAAAATATTGCTGCAGATGTAAAAAACGGAATGCTTAACCCTGAAAATATTACCCAGGAAACTTTGCAACAATATCTTTCTACCAGCGGATTGCCGGACCCTGAGCTGATGATACGTACCAGTGGCGAATACCGTATCAGCAACTTTTTATTGTACCAGCTGGCATATGCAGAATTGTATTTTACCAACACCAGGTGGCCCGATTTCAGAAAAGATAACCTGTACGAAGCCATCATTGATTTTCAAAACAGGGAAAGGAGATTTGGTAAAACCGGAGAACAGGTTAGCAAAGAGGAAAAGCTTGCTGATTCTTAAGAGTAATGGCTTAACCAGTCAAAATTAAAAACCTCCAGCAGCCCCGGAAACAGGGCTGACAAGGGTTTAACAAATAGTTTTAATAATAGCAAGTATATTGCCGACCGTAAAAAACAATTGATGTACAGGATTTACCAGAACTTTTTATTTATTGGAATTTTAGCGCTACTCTCTACCCCGGCAACAGCACAAGTTGATTCTACCCCGGTTTCCGTTAATCCTCAGCTACAGGATATATTTAACTCAAAGCCTCCCAAGGAATATGTTATTGCAGGCATTACCGTTACCGGAAACAAGTCTTTCGATCAAAACCTTATTATCTCCATATCCGGTTTGGCCATTGGAGATAAAGTGCAGATACCCGGAACAGATGTATTCAGCAAAGCCATCACCAAGCTGTGGAAACAAAACCTGATAGCAGACGCAGAAGTATTGCTTACCAATTTGGTCGGGAATAATTTATATGTGGAATTGGCAATTGTGGAAAGAGCCAGGCTGGCAGATGTAAGGTTTATCGGAATAAAAAAAGGAGAGAAAGACGACTTGGAAACCAAGATAAGTTTATCAAAAGACAAAGTGGTTACAGATAATATGAAAGTTAGTGCGGTCGATATCATCAAGAAATTTTATGCAGACAAAGCATACCGAAATGCCACAGTAAGCCTTAAGGAAGAAATTTCTGCGGGTACTCCCAATGCAGTGGTATTGATATTTACCATAAACAAGGGTAATAAGGTAAAAGTAAATTCCCTGAATTTTGCCAACAACGAAAATATCCCGGACAGCAAATTAAAAAAACAAATGAAGGGAACAAAGGAAATGTCGCGGTTTACCCTTTACCCACTCAAATATTCCAGCCCCTACGGTGATACCAGCAGGGTTATCAGTTTCAAGGAATATTTCAACGACATTGGCTTCCTGTCTATTTCAAAAACAAAAGATTACATAGACCCCTATTTCCGCTTCAAGCTGTTTAGTTCTTCAAAATTTAATCCTAAAAAATACGAGGAAGATAAGGGAAGCCTGCTTGATTATTACAATACAGAAGGTTTTAGGGATGCATCCATTATTGCAGATACTGCCGTTATCAATGCAAAAGGCAACCTTGATATTCACATAAAGATGAATGAAGGGCACAAGTATTATTTTGGTGATATCCTGTGGCGGGGAAATACCAAATATGCCGACTCGATATTGAATATTTTTTTAGGCATAAAGAAAGGGGATATTTATAACCTTGATATTCTGAATAAGCGGCTAGGAAAACAGATGA
>JAYVUL010000328.1:0-2698 GCA_043787935.1 Chitinophagaceae bacterium
CAATGGATAACAACATAATTGATTGTATAAATATTTTTTAGTGAACTTTAGTTTTTCTGTGGTACATCGTTGTGTCACTCACTTGTACTATATACCTATGTGGCACTCCCTCATTTTGCTACTTCTTTCTTTATTTTACAACTACACTATTCCAACCTTGTGTAAATCCATGTATCGCATCAGGAATGTGGGTTAATAAAGAAACCAATAAACAAATCACTATGATCCATTTTATTTGCCCTGTTGTAAAATGCTTTATTTCTTTTTTTTTCACCTGCGAATAAAATTAATCTTTACTATTTTAGATGACAAACGCTCATATTTTATCAAAAGTATCCGAATGTGAAGGCCCGTTTATTTCGCTCAATCGAATACCTGGTTTATTAACCTCACTTTCATCATGAATGTCCATCAGCAACCTTGGACTTCTTCCACCCATTACTTCTTTAATTGTCTCTTTAGGCATTACCAACCCTTCATATTTTCCCTGCGAAATTACAGAATGGCGGCTGATTTTTGTAACGCCTTCTATTACCCAATCACTTGTTTTCTTTTTATCAAAACGGCAGGTATTGCAAATCCATCCCGGCTTGCCATCATAGCTTTGCACTTCGCCCCACTGGTCTTTACGGGCTGTTACCCTAAATACTTCATCGCCTCTTAGCCATAGAGTTGTTTTACCACAGCAATCAGGATTTTCGCAATTGCGGTGAGCATCCATGGGCTTAGTGAACCAAACCCTGTTTTTAAAACGGAATGTTTTATCGGTTAAAGCACCTACCGGGCAAACATCAATCATGTTACCGCTAAAATCATTTTCAATCGCTTTGGAAATATAGGTAGATATTTCTGCATGTTCTCCCCTGTCTAAAATACCATGCGAACGTTTATCTGTTAACTGGTCTGCCACATAAGTACAGCGGTAACAAAGTATACACCTTGTCATATGCAATTGAATGTATGGGCCGATATCTTCTTTGTCAAAAGTGCGTCTATTAAACTCATATCGGGTACCTTCTTTGCCATGCTCATAACCCAAATCCTGCAAATGACATTCACCGGCCTGGTCGCAAATCGGGCAATCCAACGGATGATTTAATAATAAAAATTCAACCACTCCTGCCCTGGCATCTTTTACTTTATCGCTGGTAATATTTTTTACTATCATGCCATCCATTACCGTAGTACGGCAACTTGCCACCAGCTTTGGCATTGGCCTCGGGTCTGCTGTAGAACCAGCGGCTACTTCCACCAAACAAGTGCGACATTTACCTCCACTGCCCTGTAACTTGCTGTAGTAGCACATGGCAGGTGGTGTAACATCGCCCCCAATAGTACGTGCAGCATTTAATATTGTTGTACCCGGCTTTACCTCGATGGTAATATTATCGATGGTAACTTTAAAATTTGCCGGTGGTGCTTTTATTTCTTCAGCCATATTTTTTAAATAATGCTTTTATTTTAAGCTGTAACCGGAACATGTATCGGATCCGCATAATGCCTTAATCCGAAATTTTCTGTCAAACATTTTTCAGGGTTTAGCACATGCCATTCAAACTCATCTCTAAAATGGCGGATGGCGGCTGCTACCGGCCAGGCGGCTGCATCTCCCAACGGACAAATGGTATTGCCTTCAATTTTACGTTGAATATCCCACAGCAAATCTATGTCCTTCATTTCGCCTTTGCCATTTTCAATTTTCTTTAATATCCTTTCCATCCAGCCGGTTCCTTCCCTGCAGGGGCTGCATTGTCCGCAACTTTCATGGTGATAAAATCTTGCCAATGTCATGGTGTTTCTAACCACACACTGATCTTCATCCAACACAATAAATCCACCACTACCCATCATGCTGCCAGTAGCAAAACCGCCATCACTAAGGCTTTCGTAGTTCATTAAACGCTTTTCTCCTTTAGCCGTAGTAAGCAATAAATTGGCCGGAAGTATAGGGACAGATGATCCGCCGGGAATGCAGGCTTTTAATCTTTTGCCATTGGGTATGCCTCCACAATATTCATCACTAAAAATAAATTCTTCTACTGAGATGGTCATATCAATTTCAAAGATGCCCGGTTTATTAATATTGCCACAGGCCGAAATTAATTTAGTACCTGTTGATTTGCCAACACCAATTTTTGCATACTCTTCGCCCCCTTCATTTAAAATAGGTACTACTGCTGCCAGTGTTTCTACATTATTCACAACCGTGGGGCAATCCCACAGACCTTTAATGGCAGGGAACGGAGGCTTGATTCTTGGATTTCCTCTTTTGCCTTCCAGCGACTCGATCAATGCGGTTTCTTCTCCACAGATATAAGCACCGGCGCCACGTTGCACGTACATTTCACAATCAAAGCCGCTGCCTAAAATATTTTTACCTAAAAAACCATTTTGTTTTGCTTCTGCTATCGCAACTTCTAAAATATCTGTAATCCACGCATATTCTCCACGAATGTAAATGTAACTGTTGTTGCTGCCCAAAGCAAAGGAAGCTACAATCATTCCTTCTATCAACAGGTGTGGTAAAAACTCCATCAGGTATCGGTCTTTAAAAGTACCTGGTTCGCTTTCATCTGCATTACAAATAAGGTAGCGGGCAACACCTTCCGGCTTGGCTAAAAAACTCCATTTCATTCCTGTTGGAAACCCTGCACCACCACGACCACGCAAGCCGCTTTTTTTTACTTCTTCCACAATA
>JAYVUL010000329.1:0-5507 GCA_043787935.1 Chitinophagaceae bacterium
GGCATACATTAAATCAGACAACTCGAAACTGAATAAATGGGGCATCAGTTATTTTACCCGGAGCGATTTTTACCCGGTGTTGAATAAATTGCAACAGGCAGACAAAAGCAATAACATCAGTTTTTTTACTGAACTGCTCAGGAGTGAACATCAGCAGTTTAAACTGAATGTCACTTACAGGAAACTGCAGATCATTAACACCGCCCTCACCGCACAAAAAGCTGATGAAAACCTGCTGGGCAGGGCAGAGTATTATGTGAATGAATGGAAAGGATTTTTAACCGGTAATATCTTATACGAAGTAGGAGCAGGGCAGGAGCAAAAAAGGGAATTCAGTTTTATAGAAGTACCTGCAGGCCAGGGAGAGTATACCTGGATCGATTACAACAACAATGGCATCAAGGAACTGAACGAATTTGAAATTGCGTTATTCACTGACCAGCGGAAGTACATCCGGGTATTTACCCCAACCAATCAATACGTAAAAGCCAACTATGTACAATTCAATTACAGTATTGAATTAAATCCCAAGGCAATCATTAACAGTTCCACCGCAACAGGGCTAAAGAAATTTATTGCAAGAATAAGTACCGCGTCGTCTTTACAGATCAATAAAAAAAATATTGCTGCCGGCAGCTTCGAATTTAACCCCTTTACCAAAAAGATTGCGGATACCACTATCCTCACACTGAGTTCTTTTTTATCCAATACCTTTTTTTTCAACCGGGTCAATCCTAAGTGGGGCATGGATATAACACATGTTTTGAGCAATGGGAAATCTTTGCTTACTTATGGCGTGGAAAGCCGCAGCCAGCGAAACATTGCCTTAAAATTAAGATGGAATATCAGCAGGAAAATAACCACCAATATAACCGCCCGTTCTGTTACCAACGACCTGGTTACTCCAAAATTCAGCAACCGGAATTACGGGATCGTACAGCAGGTGCTGGAGCCATCGGTAAGTTATATAAGCGGCACTAAGTTCAGGGTTACGGTGGGATACAGTATGAATGATAAAAAAAACACTACCGGCTTTCTGGAAAGATCCAACAGCAGTGCTTTGAATACCGAATTAAAATACAATGTACTTTCCAGCAGCAGCATCAATGCCAGATTTTCACTTAACAGTATCGGATTTAGCTATGCGGCCGGAGGCTCACCCAATTCCACAGTAGGGTATATCATGCTGGATGGTTTGCTGCCGGGCAAAAATTATTTATGGAACCTCGAGTTTACCAAACGGTTATCCGGTAACATTGAAATGAGTTTACAATACGATGGCAGAAAGGCGGGAGAATCAAGAACGGTGCATATTGGCAGGGCCACCGTGAGGGCAATATTCTAATTGCCACAGGGATGATGTGTACATTTGCATTCCAGGAAGAAAAGTGAAAAGCGTAAAATTATCTTATCAATACATTTGTATAAAAACAAACAACATGAAAAGTTTTAGCATCAGGGAAATTACCGAAACCGTAAAAGGTGTTTTAACGGGGAATACAGAATTGGTCATTACGGGCCCGGAAGAATTGGCACAGGCAAGCGATACCCAGGTAACATTTGTGGGAAGCAAAAAATTTGTAAAGGCCTGGGAAATATCAAAAGCCTGTGCAGCCATTGTAAATGAAGACATCACTATAACCCCCGGAGACGGCCGGGCAATCATTAAAGTGAAAAATGCTGATATTGCCATGGCGGAGGTATTGGAAATGTTTATGCCCGAAGCCGTAGTTTTTGAAACGGATATTCATCCCACTGCAGTGATACATGCCACTGCCAGCATTGGCTTGAACTGTAAAATCGGCGCAGGAGCTTATATCGGCAAGGAGGTTTCCATTGGCGCTAACAGTATTGTGTACCCCAACGTAACCATCTTCGATAATGTTACCATCGGCAGCCATACTGCCATCTGGTCGGGAACGGTGATCCGGGAAAGATGTGTTGTGGGCAGTTATTGTATCCTTCATTCCAATGTATCTATTGGTGCTGATGGGTTTGGTTTCCGGCCTGCACCGGATGGCAGGGGCCTCATGAAAATCCCCCATATCGGAAACGTGGTCATTGGAAATGGCGTTGAAATTGGTGCCAGCAGTTGTGTTGACAGGGGGAAGTTCAGCAGTACTATTGTAGGCGACGGTTGCAAAATTGATAATATGATACAGATTGGCCACAACAGCAAAATGGGCCGAAGCTGCATCATGGCAGGAGCAAGTGGTTTGGCTGGTTCTGTTACGCTGGGTGATGGTGTAGTGATTGGAGGAGGGGCAAGAATTTCAGATCATGTTACCTTAGGCAATGGTGTTTCCGTGGGGGGCAATTCCGGTGTGATCAATGATTGGCCAGGCGGGGCAAAAATATTGGGCTATCCCGCTGTAGAGGCAAGGGATGCGTTAAAACAATGGGTGATTTTAAGGAAGCTCGTAAAGGAATCAAAGTGATTTTTTTTACCGCAGAGAACAGGAGGTAAAAGAGTTTTCGCAGAGATAGAATTTGTAACTCTGCGTAACCTCTATTTTCTCAGCCTCTTTGCGGTGAAACATTATCTCGTTATCCAGTTGAACTCATACTCCAATGGAGCTTTAATTGAGGTGCGGTCGGTAATTTTTCTGTACCGTTCGGGTAACTTCATCAGGTAATCCCTTGCTTTTTCTGCAGCATCATTGATACCCTTGATATTGGCAATATCCCATTCCCGGATAAGGCTTTCTAAAATATCCGTATAATCAGCGGAAGTGTATACGCCAAGGCGCTGGGCAGCATCACTGAAGTGGGTAAATGCAGTACCTATTTTCTCTCCCTGCTGGCGCAGGAATTGTGCAGGCATTACAATTTTTTTACGCATCATATCTTCAAAAGCCAGCATCATTTCACTGGCATCAATTTCAAATATGCTGCTGATAAAACTTTTATACGCTTTGGCATGCCTTAACTCATCAGCTGCAATCACGCCGCAGATTTTTGACAGTTGGCCGTTGCCATAATTCTTGGCCAGGGTGGCGGTGCGCCGATGGGAAATATTGGTAGCCATTTCCTGGAAAGAAGTGTATACAAAGTTACGGTAAGGGTCCCGGGCGGCTCCATTATCCACACCATCCGCCAGCAGGTACTGGGTGCTGATCTCCATCTGCCGCATATCTACCCGGCCGGATAAATAAACATATTTATTCAGCAGGTCTCCATGGCGGTTCTCCTCTGCGGTCCACAACCTCACCCATTTGCTCCATCCTTCCCTGTTGCATTTATCCACGCCCTCTACGTCCATCAGCCAGCTTTCATAACTGGGCAGTGCTTCTTCGGTAATGATATCGCCAATCAGTACCACCATATAATCATAAGGCAATTCTTTACATTCCTGTTGAAGTTCTTTTATATCGGCAGTAAAAGTATCGCTGTTGCTTAAAGGCAGCAGGTCTGCCGGCTGCCAGTTATCATCAATATTTTTTAAATAGGTGTTAACGATGGTATCCATATCCTTTTCAAGGAAATGCATTACTTCCAGTCTTGTTGGTGTAAGATTCATTGGTAAGCTTGAGATCATTAAGATTAATTGGTAATGAAAACGCCTAAAGATACAATAGTGTTACCAAAATGAAAAGAATGAGCGGTATATATTGGCAACATCCAAATTCATTGCTTATTTGCACCCTCAATGGTAAGTGTTGATCATTGCACTCCAATAGATTTCCGCGGAGAAAATAAGTTGCATAAAAAATTTTGCTGAAAAACTTTTACCCCTATCTTTGCAATCCAAATAAAAAAAGGGAGTTTAGCTCAGCTGGTTCAGAGCATCTGCCTTACAAGCAGAGGGTCGGCGGTTCGAACCCGTCAACTCCCACTTAATAATGAAGCAGTTATGATTTTATCGTAACTGCTTTTTTGTTTTTGTGACCTCAAATGTGACCTTAAACTGTCGGTAAGTATCAGATACAAAAAGCATTATTAAACAAGAGCAACAAAGAGCAAATATTATACTTCATTATGGGTGTAGTTATCCTTAGCTGTTACATCACAAGTTGTAAAGTAACTATCTCATTTGTCTTGTAACACTTTCTTGTTGTAACCCGGTGTACTGGCAAAATTCATCAACACTTATAAAGTGGTGCTGCGGTTTCTTTAAATGCTCCTTAATCTTCTTAATGAGGTTACGGCCATACCTTTCACTTCTGCCTGTTACAACTTGAATGTCTTTAGGATAAATACACAAACGTTCCATTTAATTTATTTGAGTTAATACACTATCTATACTTTAGCTATACTGAAGGTATAGCGAAGCTGTACAAAAATACTAAAAGTAACAACAGGAATAATGTGAAGAACATGGAAAAATCGGCACAGATGACTACCTAACGAACCGCATATTAGGTATAGGATTCAGTGATGTATAATTTTGGTTACGAGTGTTGATTTTATCACTCATAACTCATTAATTTTTTTACAATGGCAAAGTTAAAAGGCATATTAAAAATAGAAGGAACATTACAAGATATGACCTTCTATAAAACACAGGATGGACATCTTGTAAAAACAAAAAGCGGTGTATCTGCTGACCGTATCGCAAACGACCCAAACTTTCAGCGTACCCGTGAAAATGGTTCTGAATTTGGAAGTGCTGCTACTGCCGGAAAGGTACTCCGTAATGCAGTTCGTACCCTGATGATGAACGCTGCTGATAATAGGATTACCAGTCGTTTGACACAGGTTATGACCCAAATAAAAAACTATGATACAACTTCACTTAGGGGTGATAGAACTGTTGCGGTTGGCATCGCTGACCCTGCTGCATTGGCTCTCTTGATAGATTTTGATTTTAATGATAGTGCCGCTTTAGGCGGTGTGTTATTTGCTCCTTTTACTGTAACAGGTGCTACTGGTGCAATTGATATTCCTGCATTTACGCCGATTAATGATGTTTCATATCCTACCGGCGCAACTCATGTTAGTTTCAAGTCTGCTTATGCAGTTGTTGATTTTGCAAGTGAAACAAGTGCTATTGAGTATAGCCCGGTAACAAATCTTCCAATTGATGGTACAAATACGCCTGTAACACTTACCCCTGCTGCTGTTCCTGCCGGGGCTGGTATAAAATTCTACTTAATTTTAGTAGAGTTCTTTCAGGCAGTTAATGGTGTACAATACTCACTAAAAAACGGTTCTTACAATGTATTGAACATTGTAGATGCTGCATAAAATTTTTGCATTATTCTTTATTACAGCCTTCCCATTCCTGGGAGGGCTTTTTTGTTTCATGCAAAGCCCCTAAAAGGGCAATGCACAAAGTTGACGGCGGCCTGATGGAAAGCACCACAGATACCAACCGCAAGTAAGCTGATAAACGAAACAGCCAACTAAGGGACGATAATGAAGACGGCGGCGGCGAAAATGCCTGCTGAAAACGGAAGCTGGAACAGATGGAACCGGAAATAAAGAACTGCTGAATGGACAAACTGCCAAACGCTGACTGGTGATGATACGAAGCTGCTTTTGCATAACTGTGAATTTTTATAAGC
>JAYVUL010000330.1:0-17678 GCA_043787935.1 Chitinophagaceae bacterium
GTATGCCTGGCATGGACGGCATCATACTGCCCATATTACTTCGCTCAGGGAAAGAATGCAATGGTGAGTAAAGCAACTGGTGACCAGGTGGCGTTATTATTGGGTTTGGGATTTTAAAGGTTTAGCAGCAGTTGAGGCAGTGAGCTCATTATCTAAAACTAATCACTCCTTACCGGTTAACTGATAATCAAATAAACCAAAATACAAATTGAACTGGAAAAAAATATCATCAACCTATATCTCACAGCATCAGTATTTCACTGCCCGTAAGGACACCTGTGAAATGCCAGATGGGAAAATTATCCCTGAATATTTTGTGGTTGACCTCCCGGTGACCGTTTGTGCATTAGCCATTACGGAAGATAATGAAGTCGTACTGGTGAGGCAGTACCGATATCCAATATCCGAAACCTTATTAGAAATTCCCGGAGGTTTTGTGGATGAAGGAGAAGACCCTGCAGCTGCAGTGGAGAGGGAACTGGTGGAAGAGACCGGTTATGCGTTTTCCTCGATTGAATATGTAGGTAAGGTAGCGGCAAATCCAGGCGTGTTGAACAGCCATACCCAGTTATACTTGGCAACAGGAGGAAAAAAAATTACCAGTCAAAGCCTTGACCAGCACGAAGAAATTGAGGTGGTGTTGATCCCGGTAGCCGAAGTGAGGGCAATGATGCAGCGGAATGAATTTGTTCAGGCCCTGCATACCTGTTGTATGTTGTATGCTTTTCAGAAATTGGATGCTGGTACCGGGGCTTTTAAAGGGGAATAGTACATCAATTCTTAAGCAGGAATAAAAAAGTGACTGCATTTTTTGATACAGTCACTTTTTATTGATTAAAATTTACTGGTTATTGTTCTTCCAAAGAAATTGGGTAATCATACAAAGCATCATAGCCGGGATAAAATCCACTGATGGTGATTGATTTTGATTCACCGATAGCCTTTCCTAAGTCTTCTTTATTTTTCACTTCTTTATCATTCACTTTCACGATAACAAATCCATCTCTCATCCTGGTTTGGTCTTTTAAAGCGCCATCAATTATTTTCTTAACCACAATTCCGCCAGGCACACCATATTCCTTTGCTTTTTTTACATCAAGGTTTACCAGTTCTGCTCCCAGCTTTGACAAGGCAGTGTTGTCTACTTTTACAATCTCAAATGTGCCGATCTTATTTTTTAAAGTTGCAGCAGTGGTATAGTCCTTTCCATTTCTTGAATATACAATAGATACTTTATCACTTGGTTTGTACCGGGTCACCAGTTCCTGCAGTTCTGATGGCAGGGTTACTTCAGTGCCATTCAAACTCTTGATAATATCGCCTTTTTTCAATCCTGCTTCTAAAGCAGCGCTTGATGAAGCTACATCTGTTATTACCAAACCATCACCATTATAATTCAAATTCAATTTTTGTTTCTGCTCTTCAGGAATATCATTGGTATTGGCGGTAGATACGCCGAGATAGCCCCTTTGTACATTGCCATATTTTATCAGGTCATCAACAACTTTTTTTACAATGTTTACCGGAATAGCGTAAGAATAGCCGGAGTAATACCCTGTTGGCGAAGCAATGGCAGAGTTAATGCCCACCAGAACACCATTGGTGTTTACCAATGCACCACCGCTGTTACCCTGGTTAACGGCTGCATCTGTTTGTATAAAGGATTCAACAGGTGAATTGTTTTTGCTTCCTTTATTCAAATTAAGGCTCCTCGCTTTGGCACTGATGATACCTGCGGTAACAGTAGTTTCCAAATTCAGCGGGTAGCCGATTGCCAGCACCCATTGCCCTATTTTTACATCATCAGAATTACCGTACAATAAAAACGGAAGTGCCTTGGAATCAATTTTTATAACTGCTAAATCATATGCAGGATCGGAACCAATAACTTTTGCGGTGTACGATTTTTTGTTGCTCAATGTTACCGTAAGTTCATCTGCGTTTTCCACGACATGGTTGTTGGTAACAATATAGCCATCATCACTGATGATAACTCCCGAACCAGAGGCCCTTTGTTCCGGTATATAGCTGTTGCCCCTTCCAAAAAACTGGTTAAACATGTCGTCATCAAACAAATCGCCAAAAGGATTGGCGGGCCTTTGTGTTCTTGGCAAATTATTGCTTACCTGCTTGGCGTTGGTTTTGGTTTTTATATGCACTACAGCAGGCAGGGCTGCTGCGGCCGGCTGGGTAAAATCTACAGCACCCGGCGGAAGGGTATTGTTTTCATTAAATTTAGCAAGCTTGTAATTAGATGGGATGGTGCCACCCTGCTGGCCTGCATAACTATTACTGTCTTTTACAAATTTGCTATAGCCCCATACCACACCGAGGGCTGTAGCAGCACTGATAGCTACAGTAGCTATTACTTGGTTCAATTTCATCTGTTGTAAATTTTTAGTTTTCTAATATTTTCAGGTATATCTTTCTTTCAATTTTTATGCCTGCAACCACAAAGTAACGCTGCACTGACAAAATGATATTTATTATCCGGCACCTTTAACAATTAATTAGTAAGGCCTTCGTACATCTTTTATAAAGATAATAAAAACTGTATAGTATCTATACCATCAGCATAATCCATCAGGCCGGGGCTTTGCGCCTTTCCAAAAGGCAGGTCAACACCGGCTATACATTGCACCTCACTGCTGTTCCTCAATGCTTCCATCACCGTCTCCGGATTATTGTAAAAGCTATAATTGAGCTGGCTGATGGGTGAAAACAATGAGTCATTTTCCACCAGCAGGGTTGTTTCATTGGTCATGTAAAATTGATGGTTCATTATCTGCACAGACAGGTTATAATCGTAATTATTCCGGTATTTATTATGATCGGCAAAATATTTATATGCCTGAAAGGATTGCAGCAGCGGCACAAAATCATAGCCTTCGGGCACATAAATTTTTGTGACATTTCTGCAACCTAAACCAAAGAATGCATGGATATCGTCTGACAATTTTTCAAGTTCTTCCCCTGTTTCGTTGCCTTTTAATAGGGCAACCGAGGTCCGGTTGCGCCTGATGATGCTCTGGTATTTTGAAAAATAATAATCAAAATAAACAGCACTGTTGTTGCTGCCGGTGGCTATATAGGCATCACAGCCTTTTAACATGCCGGCAAATTGCACATAATTTTGCATGGTTACTTCCCAGCTATACATTTGCTGCACCAGGTGCTTTAGCAAAATATCATCTTTGGCGGAAAGTTTTACTGCCTGGGTATGCCCGGTTATAAACGCAGCCAAAAAATCATGAAAGCCCACCAGCGGTATATTGCCTGCCATTACAATACCCACATTTTTTGCAGTGATGTTATCATCAATATGATAATGGGATACCCATGCCTGCAGTTTGGTTTCTTCTAAAAAATAGTCAACAATATTGTTTACCGACAGGTCAATAAATTCAGTGGTAAACCATCCGTTAACCACCGATGCCTGTTGTTTTGCTTCCTGCCATTCCCTGCCGTTTTCCTTCAAATATTTTTTCAGCCGTAATAATAATTCAATTCGATTTTGTAATTTCATCCTGATAAACTTATTTTGTAACTGCAAATTTCGCATTTACAAATTTCTAAATCAAAAGTAATGGCTATTAAGATAACAGACGAATGTATCAACTGTGGGGCCTGTGAACCAGAATGTCCCAATAATGCAATTTATGAAGGTGGTGTGGAGTGGGCCATTTCAGATGGTACAACAGTAAAAGGATCATATACTTTACTGGATGGTACAGTGGTGGACAGCGATGCAAGGAATGCACCGGTAAGTTCAGATACCTATTATATAACACCCAATAAATGTACAGAGTGCCAGGGCTTTCATGAAGAGCCCCAGTGTGCTGCCGTTTGCCCTGTAGATTGCTGTGTGCCGGATGAAATGTACCAGGAAACAGTGGATCAGTTGCTGGCAAAAAAAGCGATGATGCACATATAATGCGGTTAAACGGAATGCTTTTATATTTTTAACAAAAGCCTGAAAAAGGCTTATTTTAGCAGGTGATATTTCCTGTATCATGGCGAAGGTATTATATATACTTTCGCCTTTTTAATTAGGTAAAAATGGTAGTTTTACATGCTGCCTGAATATTTGTGTATGAAGCGTTTTATAATTTTGTCTCTTACTTCAGTGTTATTTTTTTCCTGTGCTGAAAAAAAAAAGAAACCGGAAGAAACGGTCAATCCAACAATTGAAATAATGGAAGCAGACCGGGCTTTTTCTGCCAGGAGCGAATCCAAAGGGTTACGCAATGCGTTCATGGAATTTATTGACAGTAATGGCGTATTGCTGAGGCCCGGTAATTTACCACTTGCAGCGGGCAGCGCAATGGACTTTATCAGCCAGAGCAACGATACCGCCTTTACCATGACATGGGAACCAAAGAGTGCCAGCATCGCAGGGTCAGGGGAATTAGGCTATACTTATGGAGTGTATTCAATAAAGCCTGCTGATGCCGATACGGTTTTTTACGGCACCTATGTAACGATCTGGAAACGCCAGCCCAACGGAAAATGGAAATTTGTATTGCAATCAGCTAATGATGGGATTGAGTAGTTGAAGGTTTAAAGTTTACAGTTGATGCCGGCTTATTGTTAATGGCTCATCGCTTACAGCTTTCCTTCACCTCTTAATTAAACCCCAAAATCCCTCAAACCTTAAAGTATTTTCGTTTCTTTGTTAAAACAACACTTTTATTAAAAACTGATGAATAAAACAATTGCGTTGGTTACGGGCGGATACTCCGGCGAATCCATAATTTCCTACAAAACGGCGGCCACAATTGAGCAAAATTTGGACACGGCCAGGTGGAATTATTACACGATAGATATTAATCCTGCAGGCTGGTTCTATACTTCAGGCGATGGAGTAAAAATTGCAATAGATAAAAATGATTTTTCTTTAACGCTTAACGGGAAAAAGATTTTGTTTGATGCCGTATTGATCGCCCTCCACGGCACCCCCGGCGAAGATGGAAAACTACAGGGGTATTTTGACTGCCTGAATATCCGGTATACTTCCTGTGATGCAGCTACCTCTGCACTTACTTTTAATAAACGGTATACCGTAGCGGTGGCCTCTTTTGGAGGTATGCAGGTGGCCAGATCAATGCACCTGTTTAAAGATATTATGGTAAGCCCGGAAGTTATTTTAAGTGAATTGAAGTTGCCTGTTTTTGTAAAACCAAATAACGGAGGCAGCAGTATTGGTATGAGCAAAGTAAATGCTGCCGCAGACCTTCAAAAGGCACTGGATAAGGCTTTTGCAGAAGACAGCCAGGTGCTGGTGGAAGAATATATTAAAGGACGTGAGTTTACCATTGGGGTTTTTAAATCGAAAGGGAATATCATTGCTTTGCCAATGACTGAAGTGATTTCTAAAAAAGAATTCTTTGATTACGAAGCAAAATATGAAGGCGCCAGCGAGGAAGTAACTCCTGCTGATGTGGAAGAAGCCATTGCCGAAAAAATAAGGATGGCGGCTAAAAAAGCGTACAGCATATTTAATTGCAGGGGAGTGGTGAGAATTGATTTTATTTATGATGAGACCTCCGGGCATCCTTATATGCTGGAGATCAATACCGTGCCGGGGCAAAGTGAAGCCAGCATTGTACCACAACAGGTAAAGGCAATGGGCTGGAGTTTAAAAGAGTTTTACAGCGCTATCCTTGAGGAGTGTTTCAACTAATAACCAATAATCACCAGTCAATAGCAACTGACCAACCAATTACAAAGCATGTTTAAATTCATAACCGATAAACCATTTTGGGTTAACCTGCTGGCAGCAGCGGCACTGGTTTTACTGCTGATATTTTTAACCTTGCAGTTACTGGGATGGATAACCAAACATGGTGAGTACCTTACCGTTCCAGCAGTAAAAGGAAAGCAGACCAATGAATCAATTAAATTTCTGGAAAGCAAAGGTTTTGACGTAATTATCCAGGATTCTGTGTATACCGACACACTGCCAAAGGGTACGGTCATTAAACAATTGCCTGATGCCAATGCTACCGTAAAAGTAAACCGTACCGTTTTTTTAACCGTTAACCGATATGTGCCACCAATGATCGTAATGCCTGTGTTAGAGGGAAAGCCGCTCAGTTTCGTTTTGGATATCCTGGAACGCAGCCACCTGAAATTGGGCGATACCACTTACCGGCCTGATTTTGCGAAAGGAACTGTAATTGAACAGCAATATAATGGCAACAGGATTGCTGCCGGCGCCAAACTGCAATGGGGCAGCCGGATATCTCTGGTAATAAGCGGTGGTGTGGATGAAGCAAGCAATAATGTGGTGCCTGATCTGTTTGGCATGACATACGGAGAGGCAAAAGCAGAATTGGACAGCCTGGGTGTTTTATTATCCCTGGTGGTAAGCCCGGATGTAAAGGATACCATGAATGCCTTTATTATTAAACAACGACCTTCCCATTTGGATGATAATAAACAATTGGTTTATATAAAGCCTGGAATGGTAATGGATATATGGCTGGGCCCGGTAAAGATCAATATTACAGACTCTGTTGAAAATAAAAACCTTGATAAACAGGACGATAAAAAATAAGCATCATGAATACCATTACTGCTGAAGAAGTAAAAACAAGATTAGCTGCAGGAGAGCAATTACACATCGTGGATGTAAGAGAGCCGCATGAAAATGCTGAGTTTAATATTGGCGGCTTACTGTTGCCGTTAGGAAAAGTACAGGCCATGCAACTGGATGAAATAGACAACCTGAAAGAGGAAGAACTGATCATCTACTGCAGAAGCGGCAACCGCAGTGGCCAGGCCTGCCAGATACTGGAGATGGCTGGATTTAAAAATGCCAGAAATTTAGTTGGGGGAATGCTGGAATGGCGGGAGAAATTTAAAGTGTAATGATAAGCAGGTATTATCACTCAGCACATTCAATTGCTGCAGCAATGAATGTCTTTTAGGTTTATAAATTGTTTTGATTGCTGTTTTTCCCGGCAGGGTTCAGTTTTCTGCCTGAGTATCTTTTTGGATGCACTATATGCAGGAATACTTTATTAAAATACCCTTACTTATACGGATGTGCAGCCCTTGCCATTTGTTTTCTTCTTATTTTTATTTCAGTAATAGTATTATGAGTTATCTGCCCATGAATCTTTCAGAAGTATTTTGTGTAACTTGTTTTGTGAAAAATTGAAAATCGCAAATTGAGGGATAATGCGGCGCGGGCAAGAAAAATAATTCAGGATATCTTTTTCCATAAAAAATATTTCAGTTGATAAAATCAAAAGTATTGTGTTTTGGAGAGTTGTTATTACGCTTATCTCCTTCCGCCGGCCATACGTCAATGGAAAAACAACCCATGATGTTATATGTGGGCGGTGCAGAAGCTAATGTGGCAACCGCATTGGCAGGTTGGGATGTACCGGTAAAATACTGTACCGTATTGCCCGACAACTTCATGAGCCGGCACATGCTGCATTATCTTGAGTATAAGGGCATCTACACATCTTCCATTTTATTTTCCGGTAACCGGATTGGTTTATATTATCTCGAAAGGGGAGCAGACCTGAAAGGGAGCATGGTGTATGACAGGGATGGGTCTTCTTTTTCTGAATTAAAAAGGGGAATGATAGATTGGGACAAAGTGCTTGCAGATGTTTCCTGGTTTAATTTTTCTGCCATCAGCCCTGCACTAAATAAAAATGTAGCTGATGTTTGCCTCGAAGCATTGGAAGCAGCGGCAAAAAAAAATATCACCATATCGGTTGACCTCAACTACCGGTCACGCCTTTGGAAATATGGAAAGCAACCGGTGGAAATTATGCCGGAACTGGTAAAGTATTGCCATGTGGTAATGGGCAATATCTGGAGTGCCAATACGCTGCTGGGTACTTCTGTTGATCCGGCTATACATGATAAGAAAAGTAAACAGGCCTACCTTGATCATGCACAAAAAACTTCGGAGGAAATCATTGCAGTTTTCCCCAATTGCAAAACAGTGGCCAACACCTTTCGATTTGATGGCGATGCCAGTCATATCTTGTATTACACCAGTTTATTCCATGACGGAAAACAATTTGAATCTCCTGAATTTACCTGCCAGGGCGTTGCAGACAGATCTGGCAGCGGCGACTGTTTTATGGCTGGGCTTGTATATGGATTATATAATCAGCATGAACCACAGGAAGTGCTGAACTACGCTACCGCTGCAGCTTTTGGCAAGCTGCAGGAATTTGGCGATGCCACCGGCCAGGATGCACTTACGGTATCCCTTATAGGAGGAAGTACTGCTGGTTAAATAAAAAAATAAGGGCTAAAAGTTGGTAGATACCAGTTCTGTTTTATTTTCTACCCCCTGTGTTATGGAAACGGGCGGAGGCACCACCAATTTTATATTGTTTGAAGAATATATCCTGCCCACCTTAGGGGCATAATAATTATCAATTACTGCAGTTAAGGCATTTGTAGGCACTAATGGGGGATTTACATTCTGTATTTTTAACCCGCTTGAAACATGTACAACATCAGTGTAGCTAATACCCTTAACGATCTTGGTGAGCCCTGTTTCTTTTATCGTATCATTTTTTACCAGGTTGGCGGTAATGCCGGAATAAATAATTGGCGGTATCACCTGGCTCCAGGTTTGACCAGCTGCAGCACCAGTTTTCAAAAAAAGATTTTCGAATTGGATATTGCCCAGTAATGCGATGCTGAGGTATTCGTAATAATCATTTCCGTTAACGTAATAATATTCTTTGGTACCCCCGGTTGACCTGTTAAAAATATGGTATTGCCTGGCATTAATGGTGGTATCAGTGGGAGAGGAGGTTAGTGTATAAGTGCTTACCATCGGGGCTGTACTGGGATTATTGGTCACTTCGTAGTTCCAGACATTGCCACTGGCAATATTGAGATATGAAACAGCAACAGGTGCCGGTGTGCCTTCATCTTTTTTGCAGGAAATAGCCAGTGCCGGCAACATAATAATTGCCCAAAAACGGAATTTATTCATAAAATAATTTGTTTTAAGGGGTAAATATCTGTTTTTTTTCTTAATAATTAAATAAATCCTCTTACATTTGCAATCCAAAAATATGGCTAAACAAGCACTCATTAAACAAGACGGTTCAATTCTGGAAGCATTGAGCAATGCTATGTTCAAAGTGAAGCTTGAAAACGGGCATGAAATACTGGCAACGATTTCGGGGAAAATGAGGATGCACTACATCCGTATTTTACCGGGAGACAAGGTGGGAGTGGAGATGAGCCCGTATGACTTAACCCGGGGCAGGATAATTTTCAGGTATAAATAAGTACAGCCGGTTATAATAACCGGATATTGATAATAATAAGAAAATAATACTACAATGAAGGTTAAAGCTTCGATCAAGAAAAGAAGTGTTGATTGCAAAATCGTAAGAAGGAAAGGGGTGTTGTTTGTGATCAACAAGAAGAACCCACGCTTTAAGCAAAGGCAGGGTTAGGCTTCGTCAGGCTCCGATATCATTCAGCCTGGCATTCTGCATTCTATAGTCAATAACAGAAAATTAAAATAAATTATGGCTCGTATTGCCGGTATAGATTTACCAAAACAAAAAAGAGGCGAAATTGGACTTACCTACATATTTGGGATAGGTCAATCAACTGCCCGTTATATTTTAGATAAAGCTGGTATCAGCTATGATAAAAAAGTAAATGCGTGGGATGATGATGAGCAGACTGCTATACGTAACATCATTAACAACGAATTTAAAACGGAAGGTGCCTTGCGCAGCGAGGTGCAGATGAACATTAAGCGTTTGCTTGATATCGCCTGCTACCGTGGTTTACGCCACCGTAAAGGTTTACCGCTTCGTGGCCAGCGTACCCGTACCAACAGCCGTACCCGCAAGGGCAAGCGTAAAACAGTTGCCGGTAAGAAGAAAGTAGCTAAGAAATAATAATTTTTGGATTTGCAAATTTGCATATATGCAGATTTGCAAATTTCATTTATATGACTTGCATTTTTTGAAACAGCGCCGGATAGCCGGGTAAGTCAGCAGGAGGGTTGTTTCAGTTCCGTGAGGTCTTAGGCAGTACGGAATAATTTTTTTCAACAGATTACCTATTTTAAATTTAACATGGCAAAAGCACAAGGCGGAAAAGCCGCAACCGGCAAAGCAGCCGCTAAGAAAAGAGTAGTAAAAGTAGACAGCTACGGAGATGCACACATCGTTGCAAGTTTCAACAACATCATTATCAGTTTAACCAACAAAAGCGGCCAGGTTATTGCCTGGAGCAGTGCTGGTAAAATGGGCTTTAAGGGCAGTAAGAAAAATACACCTTATGCTGCACAGATGGCTGCTGCAGATGCAGCAAAAGTAGCTGTGGATGCAGGATTGAAAAGAGTGGATGTTTTTGTAAAAGGACCAGGGTCGGGCCGTGAAGGTGCTATCAGGTCTTTATCTCAATCAGGTATTGAAGTAAATATGATCAAGGATGTAACGCCGTTACCACACAATGGTTGCAGGCCGCCCAAAAAGAGAAGGGTATAAAAAGTTTAAGGTTCAAAGTTTAAAGTTGAAGGTTGTTTTAAATTCATCGCTTCTAACTTTCAACAATCAACCTGCAGCTCTCAAAATATTTAATAACCGGGTGCATTATTCATTTTAAGATTTTTATAATGATGCACCGTCACTAAAAAATCAAATTATAACAATGGCAAGGTACACAGGTCCAAAAACAAAGATCTCCAGGATATTTGGAGAGCCTATCACAGGCAACGGAAAATGGTTAACTAAAAACAGTAACCCTCCCGGAATGCACGGTGCAAACCGCAAACGTAAAACTTTAGGCGAATACGCCTTACAGTTGCGTGAAAAACAAAAAGCTAAATACACGTATGGTTTGCTGGAAAAACAATTCCGCAGAACATTTGATGAAGCTGCCCGCCGTAAAGGTGTTACAGGTGAAAACCTGATCAAATTATTGGAAGCCCGTTTGGACAACACCGTTTTCCGTATGGGTATTGCACCAAGCCGCCAGGCTGCCCGCCAGTTAGTTAGTCACAAGCACATTACTGTTGACGGAGAAGTGGTAAACATCCCTTCTTATTCTTTAAAACCCGGGCAATCCATCGGTTTGAAAAATAAAAGCGCTGTCAATGCTTCCATCACCGGTTTTGTTCGTGGAAAAAATACCAAATTCAACTGGATCGATTTTAACGAAACAGAACTGAAAGGTACTTTCATCGCATATCCTGAAAGGGAAAGTGTTCCTGAGAATATCAAGGAGCAGTTGATTGTGGAATTGTATTCTAAATAAGAAATGACCAACGATGGACGACAGACCATTGACGGTGCAAATTGATTAAAAAGTACAAGTGCCCGCCCGGCTGAACGCCGTTCGGACGGGAGTGACACTACGATGTTGAATAAAGCAGAAACAGCCGGTAACTAAAAATAACACTAACAAAAATTAAACGTTTAATATGGGCATTTTAAATTTCGTAAAACCCGATAAAATTGTTCTTCAAAAAGCTACTGATTTTGAAGCCCAGTTTGAATTTCGTCCGTTAGAGCCGGGATATGGTGTAACTATCGGTAATGCATTGCGCAGGGTATTGCTTAATTCCCTGGAAGGGTATGCAATCATAGGTATCAACATTGTTGGCGCCGATCATGAGTTTGCAACCATTAAAGGCATTACGGAAGATGTAACTGAAATCATCCTTAACCTGAAACAGGTTCGCTTTAAAAAGAAAGTGGACCATGAAACAGGGGTTGAAAAAATTACCCTTTCTATAAAAAACAAAACTGAATTTACTGCAGGGATGATTGGCGAAGCATCGCCAGCCTTTGAAGTAATGAATCCTGAATTAGTGATCTGTGTTATGGACAACACCGCTAAACTGGATATTGAAATCAGCATTGGCAAAGGCCGTGGTTACGTGCCTGCGGAAGACAACAAAGAAAAGAATGCCCACTTTGGATACATCGCTACCGATTCTATTTTTACGCCTATCAAGAATGTAAAATATACCATTGAAAATACCCGTGTGGAGCAGCGTACGGATTTTGAAAAGCTCATCATGGAAGTGGTTACCGATGGTACCATTCACCCGGAAGAGGCAGTAAAACAAGCCAGCCGTATTTTGATCCAGCATTTGATGATCATCACGGATGAGAACATCACTTTTGATACCAAAGAAGATAAGAAGGAAGACCTGGTAGATGAACAAACTTTACAATTGCGTAAGGTATTGAAAACTCCACTGGAAGACCTCGATCTTTCTGTACGTGCCTTCAACTGTTTGAAAGCTGCTAAAATCAATTCATTGAGTGAGTTGGTTCAGTACGAACAGGAAGACCTGATGAAATTCAGGAACTTTGGCCAGAAATCTTTAAGTGAGATTGAGCAGGTGCTGAATGAAAGGGGATTGGGTTTTGGAATGGATTTGAGCAAGTTGAAATTAGACGACGAGTAAACACATTTAGCTAATTAGCCAATGTGCTAATCTGCTAATGACACTCACAAAAACTAATACTCTCTGGATTAATTAAATTAGCACATTAGCAAATCAGCTAATTAGCACATTCATAATAAGTACTCCACAAATCCTGACACGGTGTGGAGGAATTTAAAACAACAATGTCATGCGTCACGGAAACAAGAACAACAATCTCAGCAGAACCGCTTCTCACAGAAAAGCCTTGCTGATGAACCTGGGGTGCCAGTTGATCACCCACAAAAGAATCACTACAACATTGGCCAAAGCAAAAGCGCTGCGTACTTATATTGAGCCGCTGATCACGAAAACAAAAGCTACCGCCAGCAAGGAATCAATCATGCATAACCACCGTGTGGTGTTTAGCTACCTGAATGATAAACTGGCTGTGAAAGAATTGTTTACTGTGGTTGCACCTAAGGTAGCCAGCCGCCCGGGTGGATATACCCGTATCATTAAACTGGGTGCAAGAACAGGTGATGCTGCTGAAATTGCCATGATTGAGCTCGTTGATTTCAACGAAATTTATGGTAAAGGTGTAGCCAAAGATGCTGCTGCAGAACCAGCCAAAAAAACGAGAAGAAGTGCCGGTAAGAAGAAAGCCGCTGCTGACACCTCTGTAGTAGAAGAAGCAACCGAGGTAAAAGCTGAAGATACGGCTGCTACTGACGAAAAAACAGAAGCATAAATTACTGATGAAAAAATAATTTATATAGAAACTCCGATATTTTATCGGAGTTTTTTTAGTACCTGTCTTAACGGGGATTTGGGTGGATTATAGGGATTTTTGGATTGTAAGTCCGGGGAACTCTTTTTAGGAGATTGTTAAACGAAAAGAAATTGATTTTAGTAATAGATAGGATTCTATGTGTAAAATGCAGGGTGTACTGAATTTAAAAAATCCCTTTAATCCAATCAATCCACCCAAATCCCCGTTGAGACAGAAAAGGTATGTAAAAAAAATATTTGACCCATAAAATTTGTAATTCATTTCTTTGCAAAACATTTAATAACTATGTCTGAAAAAATGGAAAGAAAGCCTGCTGTTTTAATACTGGAAGATGGAACAATATTGCAGGGTAAAGCCTTTGGTAAAACCGGTATAGCTACCGGCGAGATTTGTTTTAATACTGGAATGACCGGCTACCAGGAGGTATTTACCGACCCCAGCTATTACGGGCAGGTACTCATCATGAATAACGTTCATATTGGTAATTATGGCGTGAAGGAAACAGATGTGGAAAGTAATGGGGTAAAGGTGAAGGGAGTAATTGGCCGTAACCTCGAAGAACAGTATTCACGTATAATGGCAGATGGTTCTTTGCAGGATTATTTTGAACAACAACATGTGGTGGCAATTGATGGACTGGATACAAGGGCTTTGGTGGCACATATCCGCACGCAGGGTGCAATGAACTGCATCATTTCTTCAGCAGAACCGGATATTGAAGTGTTGAAAAAAGTATTGAAGGAAGTGCCGTCAATGGCCGGCCTTGAACTGGCGTCTGCAGTATCTACAAAAGAGCCTTATTTTCTTGGCGATCCCAAAAGCAAACTAAGGGTTGCCGTATTGGATTTTGGGGTAAAGAAAAATATTTTACATTGTTTGGTGGAAAGAGGGGCTTATGTGAAAGTGCATAATGCCAGGACAAGCTTTGAGGATTTACAGGCATTTAATCCCGCCGGCTATTTTATCAGTAATGGACCCGGCGACCCGGAGCCTATGGACTATGCCGTTAAAACGGTGAAACAAATTTTGGCTGCAGGAAAACCATTGTTTGGTATTTGCCTTGGCCACCAGTTACTGGCCCTGGCTACAGACATTCCAACTTTTAAAATGCATCACGGGCACAGGGGATTGAACCACCCGGTAAAAAACATTATTACGGGTAAAAGTGAGATCACCACACAAAACCATGGGTTCGGGGTAAACCCGGATGCAGTAAGGGCTTCCGCTACTGTGGAGATAACACATATAAACCTGAATGATGATTCCATTGAAGGCATACGCATTAAAAATAAACCGGCATTTTCAGTGCAGTATCACCCGGAGGCAACACCCGGGCCGCATGACAGCCGGTATTTATTTGATGAATTTATGGAGTTGATGAACTCGGATTCTTCTTTTGCATAATTGATAAAAATTGGTGTAATTCGTATAATGAAAATAGCAATCATTAATGGGCCCAACCTGAACCTGCTGGGCAAAAGGGAAACAACTGTTTACGGCAACCAGTCGTTTGAGGAGTATTTGGAAACCCTCAAGGCTAAATTCCCAGCTGTAAGCTTTCATTATTTTCAACACAATGTGGAAGGTGAACTCATCAATGAAATTCAAAGAGTGGGTTATTCTTATGATGCCATCATTTTAAATCCCGGTGGCTACACCCATACTTCTGTGGCATTGGGTGATGCTATTGCTGCCATTACCACACCGGTGATTGAAGTACATATTTCAAATATTTTCGGCAGGGAGGATTTCAGGAAGTTATCGCATGTTTCCGGAAAAAGTGTTGGAGTGATCAGCGGGCTGGGTTTAAAGGGGTATGCGCTGGCGGTAGAATATTTTTTGAATAAAGCCTGATATTTTTTTTGATTACACGAATTAATCCTAATTACACGAATTAATGTTTAATGAAAAATTCATTAATATAGTTTCAATCAATTTATACTGCCTTTTATTTTAATTTTATCCTGTTTGCATTTGTTGAATATGTATGTTGGCAACTCATAATTTTATTGATGAAGCGCTCCTGGCAGATTTTGAAAACCGCCTGTCATCAGTGGATATTGAAGGCCTGCCAATTGCCCCTTATTGTAAAAACTATTTGCTGTATATTATCAGCCATAAAAAGTTTTACTGCCGTATTTATGCCCATATCCTTTCGCTGGCGTTACAACATTCCGATAAAAAAAAGGAAAATACCTGCCTGTTGGATTATGGCGCAGGCAATGGGCTGCTGGGGATATTTGCCAAGTTCTGTGGGTTTAGTAAAGTGTATGTAAATGATATTACTCCTGATTTTTTAACTGCTGCAAAGGAACTGGCTGCTGCATTAAATATACCTGTGAATGGTTTTATTGATGGTGGTATTAATGATGTAAAGATTTATTTTTCTTTAGTGAAACCAGATGTGGTAGTGGGTTCTGATGTAATAGAGCATATTTATAATCTTGAAGTTTTCTTTACAGCAATTCAGCAGATCAATCCCCGGATGGTTACTGTTTTCAGTACAGCTTCCAACCCTTTCAATTGGTTAAAAGTGCGGCAACTGAAGAAAGTGCAGATCAAAGATGAACTGTACGGTGGCTCACCAGGTGCTGATGTGCTGTTTGGAGAAATGCCGGAAGCCTCATTTTTGTGCACAAGAAAAAAAATAATTCATGTACATGCTGCAGGCACAGTTGATGAAGCAGCAATTGATATATTGGCAACATTTACAAGGGGGCTTATTAAAGCAGATATTGAAAACGCTGTTGAAAATTATATTAAAGGGAAAGTATTACCCATTCCATTAGTTCACCCCACCAATACCTGCGATCCCATTACCGGCAGTTGGTCTGAAAGAGTACTTACTTTAAAAGAATATGAAGGTATTTACTCAAAAGCAGGCTTTAGTATAACCTGTTATGACGGATTTTATAATCAGTATGAATCGCCGCTCAAAAGCAGGCTGCTATTTTTGTTAAATAAATTAATCCCTTTTGCAGGACATCGTTTAGCTCCATTCATAGGCCTGGTGGGTAAGCCCTTTAAAGAGTGATTTCCCGGTAACCTGTATTTCCGGCCCCAATAGTATTCTAAAACCATTTAAGCCTGCTTCAATAATATTTTCCGCTATTGCTTAACTTTATTTCATGTATCAATCAAAACACAAACTGCTGTTGTTATTTTTACTGCTGCCAGTCTTATGTAAGGCACAAAATTTTGGAGGCAACCCGGCTTCAATAAAATGGATGCAGGTAAATTCAGCCCAATCAAGGGTGATTTTCCCAAAAGGGTTAGACAGCCAGGCCAGCCGGGTAAGCAATGTGGTAGCGTTACTTGACAGCAGTACCTCGTACAGTATAGGCAATAAAATCCGTAAATGGAATATTGTACTGCTGAATCAAACCACTGAAGCCAATGCGTATGTGCGTTTGGCGCCGGTGATGAGTGAATTGTTCATGGTGCCACCGCAAAATAGTTTCTCCAATGGGAGCATCCGCTGGGATGATAATTTGATCATTCATGAAGACAGGCACATGCAGCAATTCAGCAATTTTAATCATGGGTTCAGTAAAGTGTTTTCTTTTTTGCTGGGCCAGGAAGGGCAACTGCTGGCAAACGGGATATCAATACCCAATTATTTTTTTGAAGGCGATGCCGTATGGCAGGAAACCCTGGTAAGCAGCCAGGGCCGTGGAAGGATGCCTTTCTTTTACAATGGATTAAAATCACTGTGGCTGGGTAAAAAGAATTACTCCTGGATGAAATTGCGCAGTGGGTCATTGCTTGATTATACACCCGATCATTATGAGTTGGGTTACCCGCTGGTGGCGTATGGGTATGAAAAGTATGGTGATAATTTCTGGAGAAAAGTAACTGCTGATGCAGTAAGTTATAAAGGGTTATTTTATTCCTTTAATAAGGCTATTGAAAGATATTCCGGGAAAAGCTACCAGCAATTCAGGACGGATGCGTTGCAATATTTTCAAGAACAAACCTTGTCATCCGGGGAAAATAATGAATCATTTAATTATATAACACCTGTTGAAAAGAACAATGTGGAGGATTATCTCTTTCCTCAATTTGTAAATGACGACACCATAATAGTTACCAAACAATCTTACAAAGAACTGAATTCATTTTATTTTTTGATAAAGGGCAGGGAGGAAAAAATAAGGGTAAAAGATTATGTAACAGATGATTATTTTTCCTACAAAAATGGCAGGCTGGTGTATGCCGCATACCAGTCGGATCCACGATGGGCAAACCGGAATTATAATGTGATACAGTTGCTGGATATTTATACCAAAGAACAAAGGCAACTAACAACGGGGTCCAGGTATTTTTCACCAGACATAAATGTGGATGGCTCCGAAGTGATTGCTGTGAAGGTGAACCCCGATGGCAGTAGTTACCTGAACCGCCTGAATGCCGCTACGGGAGAGCTTATCAGCGAATTGCCCAATCCCGGTAATTATTTTTTTACCCAAACAAAATATATTAACAGCAATG
>JAYVUL010000331.1:0-4790 GCA_043787935.1 Chitinophagaceae bacterium
GTTTAAAATCTGCCGGGCTTAATGCACCTGCCCAGCTGTCAAATACCTGTACGGTATCCGCTCCTGCTTTTGCCTGGTGCTTTAAATAACTGATGGTGATGTCGGTAATTTTCTGCAGCAACTGGTGCGCCAATGCAGGTTGAGTGTAGGCAAATTGCTTTGCTTTGTCCCATGTTTTGCTGCCCTTGCCTTCTACCATGTAGCAAAGGATTGTCCAGGGTGCCCCTGCAAATCCAATCAAGGGCACCCGGCCATTCAATTCTTTTTTGGTTAAGGCCAATGCATCATATACATATTTCAAACTTTCTTCCGCATTTGTGGTGATCAGGGCATCAATATCTTTTTGCGATTGAATTACTTTTGGCAACGACGGCCCCTTGCCTTCTTCCATCAACACTTCCAAGCCCATTGCCTGCGGGATCACCAGGATATCACTGAAGATAATGGCTGCATCTACGCCCACCTGGTCAACAGGCTGCAGGGTAATGGCTGTTGCCAGCTCTGGTGTCTGCACCCGGGTAAAGAAATCATATTTGGCTTTTAACACCAGGTAATCGGGCAGGTACCTGCCCGCCTGCCGCATCATCCATACAGGAGGGCGTTCCACTTTTTCTTTTCTTAATGCCCGAAGGAGTAAATCATTTTTTAGCATAATTAGTATTTCTGTTGTCTTATTTTTTAATACGGGGTTGGTGAACGCTTCATAATTAAAATGGTTTTTTAAAACCCCTTAGGTGAAGGAGGCGAAATATTCTTTCATCTTACTCACCAAATTTTCTTTCCCCGGTTCATCACTGATAATGATTTTATTCAATGAGTATTTTTTTATCTCATTTGCAGTGGTATTACCAATGGCAAATAAAATCGTTTGATCCGTTAATGTATTCTTTTGAAAAAAACTTTGTACAGCGCTGGGGCTGAAAAAGAGTATCCCGTGATACAGTTTTTCAATTTTGTGCGGCACCGCAATAGTTTGGTAAACCACGATTTCATTCACCTCAATGCCATGCTGCTGCAAAATGCCCGGCAGTTCATCCCTTCGCTGGTCGCCGCAAAAGAAAATTACTTCCCCGGTAAACCGGTTTGCTGCAATTACCGCTGCCAGTGACGCTGCATCACTGGCGGTACCTGCAATTTTTTCTTCCCCGAAATATTCCTTTACCAACCTGCCTGTAGCAGTACCAATGGAATAAATTGACCAGTCAGGTTGATGCCCATCTAAAAAACCAGTGACTGCATCTACCGCATTCATGCTGGTGAAAACCACGGTGGCGGTTTCGGTTGAAGCCAGCTGAATTTCCTGCTGCACTTCCACCGATAATATGCTTTCGGTTTCTATAAAAGGCAGTACAGTTATTTCAATACCAGCATCACCTGCCGCTTCAACCAGGGAAACAGGTAATGGCCTTGTACATAATATCTGAATGTTACTTTCCTGCATTGACAATTCCGTCCATTATTTTTTGTCCGCCATTTTGTAAAAGGTAAAGTGCAGCTTTTGTACCTAAATCAAATCCTTTAAATGTGCCTGCTGTTCTTTCTATTTCCATTTTTTCCTTTCCATCAACAGAGAATAAATTTCCCTTAAAGATCACTTCATCATTTTCAATAGTTGCCAATGCACTGATGGGTGTGGAGCAACCGCCTGATAAGGCCCTTAAAAAATCTCTTTCAATTTTAGTGCACAATGCGGTATCACTATCATTAAAGTTTTCGCAGGCATCCAGGCAAAGGCCGTCTCCCTGCCTGCAAACAACCATAATGGCACCCTGGGCAGGCGCCGGCAACATCCAGTCTAATTCAACACTGTATTGTGGCCTAAGCCCAATCCTTTCCAGTCCTGCAGCCGCAAAGATGGCTCCATGCCAGTTGCTTTCGGCTACTTTTCTTAACCGGGTGTTCACATTACCACGAAGGTTTTCAAGTGTATGACCGGGAAAACGATTCAGCCATTGCGCTTTTCTGCGGATGCTGCTGGTAGCTATTATGAATGGGGAATGCGAAGTGGTGAATAGCGCATCAAATTTCTTAGGGACTTCATTGACGATTGCCAGTTGACTGTTCACAAAGGCGGATTCTTTATAAACCAATAGATCTTTGTAAGATGCCCGCTTCAACACTGCAGCCTGCACAATTCCTTTAGCCAGTTGCGTAGGCACATCTTTCATGGAATGAACGGCAATGTCAATTTTATCAGTGAGTAAAGCAATGTCAAGGCTTTTGGTAAATATACCCTGTACGCCCATTTCATACAGCGGTGTTTGCAGGTCAATATCGCCTTCACTCTTGATGTAAACCAATTCTGATTTGAAATTGTATTGCTTCAGTAATTGCTGCACCTGCGTTGCCTGCCATACTGCTAACTGGCTTTCTCTTGTACCGATACGAATCAGCTTATTCATACAGGTTTAATTTGTGCCGGTGGCTATAAATTCATTGATAGCTTCAAGATAGTAACAACCCCGTTGATTTTGTGTACGCATTTTTACAGCCATGCCATTTAATACTTTCTGTATCTTTTCGCCGGCAGTGGTTTCATTTGTATATTGCACCTGGCGTGAAGTATAGGCAATGAAGATTTCACAGTTGTTGAGGGCCTGCAGTTTGTTCTTCACCTCTTTCAATACCGGCACATGCCGGCGCATTTCATGCCATTCAATAAACTCAGCAATATGCGCTGCAATGATGGCTTTTACTTTCGGAATTTCCGCTTTCCGGTTTTCTAATGTGGCATCTTTAATTTTAGATAATTCATCCACATTTACTAAGGTAATATTTGAAAGCAGCCGGGCTGCTTCTTCCACATTATAAGGCACAGAAAGATCAATGATCAATTTTTTGCCGCCAGCCTGCAAATGTTCCCTTACAATAATTGGCTCCGCAGCATTGGTAGCTACCAAGATGATATCGGCAAGTTGCACCTGCTCATCCAATTTCTCTGCCGGTTCATGCATCAAACCCAATTCATTTGCCAGCGCTGCTGCCTTGGCTGCCGTGCGGTTGATGAGGGTGATATTTTTTGTACCGAGGTAATCAACCAGGTTCTTACAGGTATTTCGGCCTATTTTACCGGTACCGATAAGCAATATTTTTTTGCCACTTATCAGGGGTATATTTTCCTTGATATATTGTATCGCTGCAAAGGAAACAGATACCGTTCCCCCGCTTAATCCGGTATTGGTTTTAATTTCTTTTGAAGTTTGCAATACCCCATTGATCAGCCTTTCCATATAAGCACCCACAAAACCTTTTTCTTTGGAAAACCTGATCGCCAGTTTCAATTGGCCCACAATTTCATAATCACCCAGTATTTGAGAATCCAATCCTGCACCTACATCAAAAAGATGTTCTATTGCTGCTGCCCCTTTTTTGATGTATGCTATTTGCTTAAATGTTTCCAGTGAACCCTGGGTTTGTGAACACAATACCTGCATTAATGTTTCTGCGCTGTCGGCAAAGCCATATATTTCGGTACGGTTGCAGGTGGAGAGTACAAATAATTCTTTTAAACCAGCCAGCGCAGCCTGCTCCAGTAAGCTATTATATTTTTCATTATTGATGGCGTATTCGCCACGTAATATGGCATCGGTCTTTTTATAGTTGATGCCGGCGATGAAAAAATCAGTAATATCTCGTTTATTGTTGGGCATTTATTTGGTTGTGATCTTGACTACGCAAAAATAAAACCAGCAATTTCGTAAAACTAATTTCTGTGTCATCAAACTGTCATATTACCAACTGAGTTGAATCACCTGCATGGGTGATGGATATCAGGACAGCGTTTTTGCATATAACATATATACAGGGAAGTATTGCTGCTATTGAGTTTTGCAACCAGTTATGATTTTGTTGCATGTTCTTTTTTTTGCAAAAGAGCGCACCATCATTTTTGCAGGAAATAATTTTAAAGTGTTCACCCGCATCATCACGCGGAATTTTTTAATACCATACTATTTTAATCAATATATGCTGCAGGGAGAAAGCAACCGGCAATTATTGAATCGTCTTCTCATCCCAATAATTATGTTTTTTGATTTAACATCAATGACCCGCAAGGGAGAGTACCGCTCCTGTTTTGATATTGATGTTGGAGGTAGCCCCCATCGTTTGAATACTGCGGCAGGAAGTGCTGCTGTTTACAACAGGGTAATAAGGCATTCCTGTATTGATGATCACATCTGTATTGGGATCCGGTATTTTGCCACAACTCCAGTTCGTTGCCGTTTCCCAGGCGGTACTGGTAAACCCTGTCCACTCAGAAGTAAATTTCAGGATATATTTTTTGCTGAAGCTTACATTGTTTACCACGCAGCGGTATTTGTACCCATACCAGGAGGAAGGTGGGTTGGTTATCCGGAGAGTGTCTGAAGTGGTGCCTGAAAAATTAGCACCTGCGGTAATATTCACGTAGCCGTTACCGGTATCCTTCTGCCATTGCAAGGTATTGGTGCCCTGGTAACCGGAAGGGAGCAATATGTTTTTGCCGTCACATACTTTCACCGTATCGGATATGGAGCCAAGTAAAGCAGCTGTGATGATCTCAAATTTTTTACTGCAGGTAACCCCGTTATAAGTTGACTGGAAAAGATAAGTACCCGGTGTTACCGGCAATAATTTAGAATACCCCACATAACTTGTTTTATAATAAACAGGAACCGAATAAGACCAGCTGTTGAAAATTGTACCACCCGGGTTCAATATTTTAAAACTAATGGTGGACCCAACGGTGGCCTCCCTTAAAAAACCATAAAACTTGGCATACCCTGCGGTTAAGCCAGGGCCCTGGAATG
>JAYVUL010000332.1:0-2811 GCA_043787935.1 Chitinophagaceae bacterium
ATAGTGCCTGCAACAGCCGGTAAAACAAATGAAGCTTATTTCATAGTTGTTGATGCCATTTCAACTTTAGCAGCGGCAGAAATAGCTGCTTTTTCGCCAGCGACGGCAGGGGAAACTGTTAACCGGCAAGGCCACGATGATTCAGATATTCATCTTTTTACCCTGCCTTATTCACAAACCGTGCCGCTGGTTTACCTGGGTGATGAAAAACTTACCTACAATTTACCAGAGATTAGTTTGGAAGAAGTTGTTTATGATACAGTAAGTAGTTCCTGGATACCAAAACCGTTTACTGGGCGCTGGGAATATGCCAATACGCTGGTAGGAGTTCTTTCATCAAAACCAGGAGATAATCATTTTACACTTGATGATGGCAGCTGGCAACGGGTTGTTGGCTATCAAAGAACAGGTGCCGAATTTGAGCAACAGGATTATGCTATGAACAGCGGCGTTACCATCCGTTTTGGCGATGGTGAATTTGGCAGAATACCTGATAAGGGAACTGTATTTAGAGTTCGTTACCGGTTGGGTGGCACCCGGCGCAGTAATGTTGCTTCGGATACACTTAAAAATTTTGAGCCCATAATTTCAGGGGTTACAGTTACGAATCCCTGGCCTTCATCCGGCGGGCTGGATGCTGAAACAGCAGCAGAGTTAAGACAACTGGCATCTGATGCTTTTAGGGCCATAACCTACAGGGCTGTAAGGCCAGAAGATTATGCCGAAGCTGCAGAAAGATTACCATGGGTGCAAAAAGCAGGATCTGCTTTCAGGTGGACGGGAAGTTGGCTCACCGCTTTTGTAACGCCCGATCCAAAAGGTAAAGTTTACCTGCAGGCAGATAAACGAATTGATTTAACCAACCAGTTAAACCGTTTTCGCCAGGCAGGCCGGGAAATAAATGTGATGGATCCGGAATACGCCAGCATTGACCTTGAAATAGAAATTTGCGTGTCGGCCGATGCCTATGCCGGACAGGTAAAAGAGCGGGTGTTTTTAGCGCTGATGGGCAAAAAAGGCTTAAGGCCACAGGAAGGATATTTTTCTCCCGACAGGTTTACATTCGGTACTTTTCTTGAGCGCTCTACATTGGAAGCAGCCATACAGGATGTACCCGGTGTTAAAGCCATCGAAAAAATATATTTCCGAAGAAGAGGCTGGTTTGGAAGACGGCTGTTCTCAGAACTTAGTTATGATCCCGGCAAAAGTACCATCATCCGCATTGCCAATGATCCCTTACATCCCGAACGGGGCACACTTAAAATTTATACACACGGAGGACTATGAGTTGTATTTATTGCGCAAATAAAAACAAAGAAACGGCTGATCAGTATCCATGCTTATGCGATCAGTTTGTTCATCCTGCACCATTAAATATTGGAGCCGGACTTAATAAACTTCCACGCCAGATAGCCACTTTTCACGACTTCAGAAGGGCTTTGCTTAAAGATATAAAAACATCTGAAGTTGAATTAATTGACACCAATAATGTACTGGTCAAAATTATTCCCCTTGCCGGCTGGCGTGCCAGGGATAAAGATGATTTTGGTATTATGCTGCTTGAAATGTGGGCATACATCTGCGACTCACTTTCATTTTATGATGAAGTACTTGCCAATGAATCCTATTTAAGAACAAGTTTTTTAAGGCCCAATCTGCGTAAGCTGATTGCGTTACTGGGCTACCTGCCCCGCCCGGCTGTTGGTTCAGTTGTAGAACTGGCGGCCATTGCAGACGGAAGGTTGCAGTTAAAACTGCCTGTCGGCGCTGCTTTTCGGTCGGGGGCATTTGATGGAAACCCGCCACAGATTTTTGAATTAGCCAATGAGGCCGTTATCCATCCATTTACAAACCGGATGGGTATCAAAGTTCCACATCAGGGCAAAGTACTTACAGCACAACCAACCTCGTTACTGGCAGAACTTAAGAATGAGATAAAAGAAGAAGCCGTGTTGTTGCTCATCAATAAAGATGATGGTAAACAAAATAAAGCGCTACAGGTAAAAAATGTTGAAAAATACACCGGTATAGATAACCGGCAATACAATAAGATCAACTTCACTGCTGCTACCGCTTTAAAAAAGGGAGCGTTGCTAAAAAATCTTCAGTTGTTAAAACCAACCTTACAGGCAGGTTTGTGGACAGTTAATCAAAAAGCCGATTCAATTAATAAAACAAAGATCACGTTAAATGTTTTGAGCCACCAGGTACATGCCGGCGATTATATTTTGATGGCTTACAAAACACAATACAGGTGGTTTAAAGTAGCATCGGTTGCAGAAGTAATGAGGACATCAATAGCATCCAGCAATATAAAAGTTAATGGAAATAGTTTTACACTACCGGGTATTCAGGTTCCGGTTACGGAGCTTACCCTTGAGGAGCCCGTAAATTCATCAGTAAAAGGAAAAAAATTCGGTTACTCAATTTGGGGCCAGGGCCAATGTGACGGGATCATCGTTTATTTTGGAATGCAACTGAATGCAAATGTTATTGACGAACCAAATGCTTTGTTGACTGCATCCGATCCTTTATTCTTTGATAAAACATTGGAAATTCCTGTTGAGAATTACCATCCAACGCAATTTTTAATGCAGGATAAAAATACACTGGGTGCCAGCGTGAGTGGCAGTATTAATTATGAAGAAAATAAACTTATACTTAGCCAGGCAACCAGTTGGGCAACGCCACTCACACTTCCGGTAGATGTGTATGGAAATGTAATTGCAGCCTCACGAGGCGAAACCGTAAAAAATGAAAAGATGGGAAGTGGCAATGCATCCATTGCCAGCCAGGCATTTAAACTAAAAA
>JAYVUL010000333.1:0-23560 GCA_043787935.1 Chitinophagaceae bacterium
TGCATCTGAAGCTGGTTTACGGTATGGCAAATTAGGTAAAAATACTATCAAGCCTTCTGGTACTGTAATGGCAGGAGTTGCTTATAAATTAAGCAAGCGTGTTAATATCGCTCTAGAAGACCGTCAGACTTTTGTAAAATCAGATTTGATGGATGGACAGCAATGGCAGGAATTTGCAAAAGGTGATGCTTCATTGACCCGTGATTTTGATTCCTGGAACTTTCTTTCCTTAGGTGTTAACTTTAACCTGGGCGGAAAAGCTGTTGAACCATTATGGTGGCTCAATCCACTTGATTATGCTTACAGCGAGTTGAACAACCCCAAGCACATGAAATTGCCAAAGCCTATCTTTGATGATACAGATGGTGATGGTGTAACTGATCAATTAGACAGGGAGCCAAATACTCCTGCCGGTTGCCCGGTTGACACCCATGGTGTAACCAAAGATACTGATGGTGATGGTGTTCCGGATTGTAAAGACAAACAACTGATCACGCCAACAGAATGCCAGCCGGTTGATGCGGATGGTGTAGGCAAATGCCCTGAACCTGCTTGTTGCAAAGCTATAATGGATTCAATGGCAAATTTCACAGGGCCAAACAGTAAGGACAAATTATGTGCAACTGACTACCCAAGCTTAACCATAAAAGGTGTTAGCTTAACTGCAGATAATAAAGCAATGTTATCAAGTGTTGCTACCAAATTAAAAGATAAGCCTACATGCAGCATTACACTTACTGCGTATCCAAAAGCAGACAAGCGTTCACAATCTTTAGCAGATAAGAAATTAGAAGCTGTTAAGAATTACCTGGTTGAAAAATTAGGCATCAGCACAGACAGGATTACAACTGATAAAGTGATTGATGGTGGAGATGCGAATACAATAGATATTAAATCAAACTAAGTTCATTTACTTTTTGCTCAATGATTACCCTCCCGATTATTCGGGAGGGTTTTTTTATTTTATCGAAATGCTCTTTTCTCAAAATATTAACTTCCACTTTTTTTTGCTTTAATATTTTAAGGCGATTTTCGATTTAAAACCACTAAATTTGTGCTTCCTATGCGTTTTATAAAAGCAATTCCCTTTTTGTTCATTTTAGTTTTTACTTTATTCGCCTGTAATAATAAATTCAGCAAGGTGATGAAAAGCAAGGACTATGAGTATAAACTAAAAGTAGCGGACGAATACTTTGAAGCAAAGAAGTACAGCTATGCACAGCAACTGTATGAGGAATTGTATCCGGTATTTAAAGGCACAGACAAGTTTGAACTCCTGTATTATAAGGATGCCTTTTGTTTTTATCACATGAAAAATTACAGGGATGCAGAAAATTTTTTCAAAGGGTTCCTTGAAGTTTTTCCTAATAGCACCAAAGCAGAAGAGGTAGATTTCTTTCATGCTTTATGTTTTTATAAACAATCACCAAAATTAGAACTGGAGCAGACGAACACAGCCAAGTCTATTGGGGTGATGCAGAGTTTCATTAATACCCATCCTGGTTCATCAAGGATAAAAGAAGCAACGGAAATTATTGATAAATGCAGGGCTAAGCTGGAGGAAAAAGAATTAAGGGGAGCTGATCTTTACTATAAGGTAGGCCAGTACAGGGCTGCAGCCATATCTTACAATAATTTGCTTAACAGTTATCCCGAATCCGTGTTGGCTGATGTATATAAATTGCAATCAATAAAGTCTTATTATAAATTCGCCAGGCTGAGTGTTGCTGATAAACAAACGGAAAGGTTTGAAAAAGTAACTGCTGAATACCAGGATTTTGCCGACCGTTTTCCGGAAAGCAAACTATTAAAAGAAGCGGAAGAGTATAACAACTTAAGTATAAATAACATTAAAGAAATACAAAATGAGCAAACTAAGACGCCAGCACAGCTCTAGCACCAGCAGTGTGGTAGAACCCAAAAACCTTTTTGACCTGAAAGAAAAAACAGGAAACCTGTATGAGTCTATTGCAATAATAGCAAAGCGTGCCAACCAGATTAATATCACTATTAAAGAGGAATTGCATAACAAGCTGGAAGAATTCGCCAGCCATACTGACAGCTTGGAGGAAATACATGAAAACAAAGAACAGATAGAAATATCAAAGGCATATGAACGTATGCCCAATCCTGCACTGCTAGCTTCGCAGGAGTTTATGGAAAATAAAATATATTACCGTAAGAATGATGAAGACCTGTTTAGCTAAAATTGTAGAATATTTTGCAATAGTTTCAAGTAAGAAGTTATATTTTTAATCCCGTTAGTAAACGGGATTTTTTTGTATGCTACATGGAAAAAAAATTATAGTTGGGGTTACAGGCAGTATAGCTGCATACAAAATACCTTCACTGGTGCGCCTTTTAATAAAGGAAGGTGCCGAAGTGAAAATAATTATGACGGCAGCAGCTATAGATTTTGTATCCCCCCTTACACTGTCAACCCTGTCAAGAAATACTGTCCTTACTGATTTATCGGAAAATGATTCCTGGGCAAACCATGTATTGCTGGGCAGATGGGCGGATGCAATGCTGCTTGCTCCATTGAGCTGCAATACATTGGCAAAAATGGCCAATGGGTTATGTGATAATTTATTGATGGCCGTGTATCTTTCTGCTACTTGCCCGGTTGCCATGGCACCAGCAATGGATGAAGATATGTGGCTGCACCCGGCAACAAAAAATAATTTGCAAAAGATAACAGCGAATGCCGGCAAAATCATCCCTGTGGAATCGGGGGAATTGGCCAGTGGCTTAATTGGCGAAGGAAGGATGGCGGAGCCTGAAAAGATAGTACAGTGGTTGAATAGTTTTTTTTTAACCGGTCAGCAACTGGCGGGTAAAAAGGCATTGGTAACCGCCGGCCCTACTTATGAAGCAATAGACCCGGTTCGCTTTATCGGTAACCATTCTTCCGGAAAAATGGGTATTGCCATTGCTCAGGAATTAGCTGACAGGGGCGCCGAAGTAACGCTTGTATTAGGTCCTTCTGCTTTAATGCCACCCAACAAGGTTAAGACCGTAAACGTGAGGTCGGCCAGCGAGATGCTTGATGCCTGCATTATTGAATTTGAAGGTGCGGATATAACAGTTATGAGTGCAGCGGTAGCAGATTATACGCCTGTAAGTATTGCAGGTGAAAAAATAAAAAAGCAGTCCGGTGAATTTTCTGTAGAACTTACCAAAACAACAGATATTTTAAAGCAGTTGGGTATGTTGAAAAATGACAACCAGGTACTGGTAGGTTTTGCTTTGGAAACTAACAATGAAATGGAGTATGCCTTAAAAAAATTGTACGAAAAAAATGCTGATATGATTGTGCTCAATTCATTAAATGATACCGGAGCTGGTTTTGGATACGATACCAACAAAATAACTATTTTTGACAGGCAGGGAAATGAGTATGCATTTGAAACCAAGACCAAACAGCAGGTGGCAGTTGATATTGTAAACACCATTATTCAATTTAAGAAATGATGCATAAAGGCTTAAAGTTATTTATTTTACTGGCTATTATTGCCAATAGGGCTAATGCCCAGGAATTAAATGCCAGGGTAACGGTTAACAGCAGCCGTGTAGGCACTACTGTGAATAAGAATGTATTTACGACGCTTCAAAATGCACTCACTGTTTTTTTAAACAACCGTAAATGGACAACAGATGCTTTTTTGCCGAATGAAAAAATTGATTGTAATTTTTTACTTAACCTGCAACCCACCAGTGACGCCAACGTATATTCAGCTTCGCTGACTATACAGGCTGCAAGACCTGTTTTCAACTCTACTTATTTATCTCCTGTCATTAATTACCAGGATGAAGATATTAATTTTAAATACGTTGAGTTCCAGCAACTGGAGTTTAATGAAAACAGGGTGTCAGGAAGTGATGCCCAGGCCTCAAACTTGACGGCAGTGTTTGCCTATTATGCCTATATGATCATTGCATTTGATTATGATACCTATGCCTTAAAAGGGGGCAATACTTATTTTCAGAAAGCACAAAATATTGTAAACAATGCCCCGGAGGCAAGGGGTATCAGCGGATGGAAGGCATTTGATGGTATCCGTAACCGGTACTGGCTGGTAGAAAACATGCTCAACAGCCGTTATGCAATCATGCATGATATTTTTTACAATTATTACCGCATGGCATTTGATAAAATGTATGAAGATGAAAGCTCAGCCAGGGCAGAAATGCTGAATGTTTTAAACCTTCTCAACAGTTACAATTCAGATAACCCCAATACAATGATCAATCAGTTTTTTTTCCAGGGTAAGGCCAACGAATTGATCAAAATATTTTCTAAAGCGCCTCAACAGGATAAGTTGAGGGCATCCGAACTTTTACAAAAAATGGATCTTACCAATGCTTCCCGTTATAAAGATGAATTAAAATGAAAGGGATTATTTTTAGCTGTAGTATAGCGATTTGTTTATTATCCTGTGCAAATAAGCAGGATACAGCAAAACCAAAAATTATCAGCAGCGAAAAAATGCAGGAAGTACTCTGGGATATATTTCAGGCAGATGCGTATTCAGAAAAGTTTTTGAAAACGGATACGGCAAAAAATATAATTGTTCAGAATGCTGCCCTTCAGAAAAAAGTATTTGAGTTACATAAAATCAGTAAGGAAGATTTTATGGTGAGTTATAATTACTATAGTTCACACGCTGATATTATGCGTACTTTATTAGACAGCATTGGTGTAAAGGGGGAGAGAAGAAGGGGTAAGATGATGTCGGACCATTATTCAGGAAAGAAATTTGCAGAATAAGACCTTAGTTTAATCATTTCCCCACCGATAAGTATTGATTGTTAATCCTGCAAGGTCAATCACCCTGTCAACCACAGTAGCAGCAATATCTTCCATCGTTTTTGGCTTACTGTAAAAAGATGGTGTAGCCGGGCAGATAATTCCACCGGCCAGGGTAATGGATTCCATATTGCGGATATGGATAAGATTGTAAGGCGTATCCCTGGCAACGCATATCAGTTTCCTTCTTTCTTTCAACATTACATCGGCCGCCCTTGTGATCAGGTCATTGCTGATCCCGTTTGCGATTCTTCCTAAAGTACCCATGCTGCAGGGAATTATGATCATAATATCAAATTGACCCGAGCCAGAGGCAAAAGGGGCACCAAAATCCTGTTGCGTATAAAATTTTAAAGGGTACGTCTTATAGCTTTCATTTTCAAGTTCAGTTTTCCATACTTCTTTTGCATTTTCTGTTAATACTACAGCCAGTTCCCCCCATTGATTTTTTATGGCAAGTAATTTGTCTAGCAACACTTTTGAGTAAATGGAACCGCTTGCCCCGGTGATAGCTACTACAATTTTATGCATTATCTTGTCGTTAAAATATTTATCTAAGCTACTAAACAATTACCGCATGCAAAAGGTTATCAGATTTTGTACTTCTTTTTTACTGTTAATTATTGTTGCATCTTTTGTTTCTTCCAAAAAAGATAAAGTGCAATGGCTTACCGTGGCCGAATTGCAGGCTGCATACAGAAAGCAACCCAAACCAATTTTAGTGGATGTATACACCAGTTGGTGTGGATGGTGCAAGGTGATGGACAGGGAAACTTATAGCAGGGATAATGTGGCAGCATACATCAACGAAAAATATTACGCCGTTAAGTTAGATGCAGAGGCAAACGAATCTCTTGAATGGGGTGGCAAAAAATATGGATATAATGCAGCTTATAAGTCTAACGATCTGGCAATTTATTTACTCGGTGGGCAAATGAGTTTCCCTACCACGGTATTCATGACCACATTAGAGGCACAGCCGGCAGCATTGCCGGGTTATTTAAAACCAAAAGAATTAGAAGGGCCATTACGTTTTTTTGGGGACGGGGTATATAAAAACAAAAACTTTCAGGAGTATATGAAAAGTTTTGCCGGAAGTTGGTAATACTCCGGCAACAGACTTAAGGATAGAATAATAACCAACCCCTTCTCTGCTGTTTTTTACAAGTGGATTTTAACACTCTGCCCTTTTTTGGCTACTTGTAAAATTATGTGTATCTTGTACACAATAAACCTCATTGCTATATGAAAAAATTTTACTTCTGTTCGGTAATCACGCTTTTATATTTTTCTTCTTTTGCCCAGGCTCCCTATATCGCCACTGCCGGTGGTGATGGGTTAGGCCAGTACGGATACCTCGAAAAGGATGCGGTTACTTTTTCACGGCTCGAAAAAAATACGTACAATAACATTGCTTATTTAAGTGCCAGGTGGTGGATTACGGATAATAACAATGTAAATGGTAATGGCAAAGAATATATCTATCATGTGTATAATGGCCCTGATTGGGTAAATGGAATTACCTGGCAGTGTGGAGGTGACAACTATCCTTCCAAGCGCACTACGGATTACAATGCTGCCGACTTTAGCACGGAATGGGCAGCTGGAAGTGATTGTTACGTTTCGGTATGTGCCAGATATTGTGATAGCAGCAGTTCGCCTGCTTCATTTGCTGGCAATACAACCAACGGTGCCGTTGGCTTTAATGAAAGGCATTTTCGGGTAGCGGATGTGGATACCAGCTTACATTCTTCAACAGCTACTTATATTGCCAACTCAAATGGCAATTGCCAAACCGGTAATTCATATAATGTAGCCGGCAGTTTTTCCATAAACCCGGGTACTCTTGCAGGTATTGCCATAACTTCTTTAATATTAAAAAATACCGGCTCCGCATTGGAAGGAACCGATATTCCCAATACAGCATTGCATATCTATTATGAATCTGCGGCCACCAACTTAGAAGTATTTGGCGATGGGAATGAAATTTTTGCAGGTACACTTTCTGGTGACTGGGACGGGAATACAAGCGATAATATTTTTGGCAGCACCAGTTTAAATATTCCGGTAAATGGCAAAATTAGGGTGTACGTTTTACTCTGTGAGTACAATAGTCCTGCTGCAGTAGGAAAGGTGATCAATTTAGGTATCATCAATGACGGTATTTTTCTGTCGCCGGCATTAGACGGATTTACGAAGACCAGGATCAATGCTGGCAGTATCTCCCAGCGTAATATTGTTTTGCCTGTTAAATTTATCAGTTTCTCCGGCAACCGTATCAACGAACAGGTGCAATTAAAATGGACTGCCGGCTTTTCCGATAACCCAACGCATTTTACTGTTCAGCAATCTTTTGATGGTATACATTTTAGTGATGCAGGCACAAGGTTACCCGGCGACTATGTTTTGCAAAGGGGGAGTTACCGCTTTGCCTTAAATACAGCGGCAACCTATTTCAGGGTGGTGGCTGTGTTTAGTGGAGGTATTAAAAATACGAGCAACATTATCCACTTAAAAAATACTTCCGTTTCGGGGATAAAACTTTTACAGAATCCTGTGAATGATGAAATCCTGTTAGAAAGCAGTTTGGCAGTACCAACAAATTTCAGCATGCGGCTATTTGATGCAGCAGGTAAGTTGTTATCAATGCAAAATAAATTTATTTCAACCGGGGTAAATAAAATATCAATTCCTCAAAGTTGCTCCGCTCAGCTGTTAATGCTTATTATGCAAAGCGCCGACGGGGCCTTGTATAATTTAAAAATAATGAGGCAATAATTTTTATTGGCCATTAATAGTAATTTACAGGAATAAAAAAATTAATGGCATCACCTGCTCCAAAACTTCAACGCAGCCTAGGGCTTTTTCAATCTACTGTGCTCAACATGATTGATATGGTTGGCATAGGGCCTTTTGTAACACTTCCGATTGTAATTGGATTAATAGGGGGCCAGTTTTTATATGCCTGGATTGCCGGTGCATTTCTGTCATTAATAGACGCCATGATATGGAGTGAATTGGGGGCTGCCTATCCATTAGCCGGTGGAAGCTTTAATTTTTTAAAAGAGGCTTATGGAAAAAATGGCCCCGGTAAGATGATGAGTTTTTTGTACGTTTGGCAAACCGTGATACAAGCCCCACTGGTTGCAGCTTCTGCGGCAATAGGGTTCTCGCAGTATTTGGGTTACCTGGTTCATTTAACTGACTGGCAGCAAAAGTCCGTATCCGGTGCAGTAATTATCCTCATCACTTTTTTACTATACCGGAAAATTGATCATATTGGTAAAATAGGTGTACTGCTCTGGAGTGGAGTGTTGCTTACTGTAGGCTGGATCATTTTTGGCGGAGTTGCCAATGCCAATTTTTTTCAGCCAATAAAAGAATCTCTTACAGGTTTCAGTTGGGCGCAACTGGTGCCGTTTGTATTTGGCCAGGCATGTGTAAAAACAGTGTACAGTTATCTCGGGTACTACAATGTTTGCCATTTGGGAGGGGAGATAAAAGACCCCGGAAAAAATATTCCCCGAAGTATGTTCATCTCTGTTTTTGGAATCGCTATTCTATATCTTGCATTGAACATAAGTGTAACAAGTGTAATTCCGTGGCAGGAAATAAAAGGTTGGTACGATACGGGCCAAAATAATTTTGTAGTAAGTACTTTTATTGAACGGTTATACGGCAGCACAGCAGCAAAGGCTGCAACCGTAATGATTTTATGGGTGGCGCTGGCTTCTTTGTTTGCCGTAATGCTTGGTTATTCCCGGGTGCCTTATGCAGCTGCCGTGGATGGTATTTTTTTTAAAGTATTTGCCAGGCTCCATCCAACAAAGAATTTTCCTTACCTATCTCTTTTGATACTGGCAGGTTTTGCATTTGTATTTAGCCTTATTTATAAAATGAAAGATGTTATAGATGCCATACTGGCCATGAGGATTATTTTGCAATTTGTAGGGCAGGCAGTTGGGGTATTTCTATTACGTAAACGGAATGGTGTTAATAATCTTCCCTATAAAATGCCTCTATTTCCTTTACCTGTAATTCTCGCCATTGCTATGTGGCTGTTCATTTTTTTTTCCATTGATGTTGAGATCCTCAAATCCTTTATCAAGGTATTTGCCACTGGAATAGCTGCCTATTTCATTTTTGCCGGTATTCAACGGCAATGGCCCTTTGCAAAAAAAGCATAATAATTTAATTGCCGCACCCCTGAAACTTTTCATTTCCTGCGAAGGGAATTGTTTGTGATTAATAAATACATGCAGTTTATCCACATTGTGTATCATATTGAAATAATGAGGCAGGGGAAGGCAATTTTTGGATATTAAATTCGTTGTTAAAGGTTTAGATGTGTTGGACAGACCATACAGGAAATGTGCGCCAGTAAAAATTTGTGTCCGGCTGCTATTTATACATTTTTCTGGCAGGTGGAAACATTTTATGAATCAATAAGCATTGCAGTAAAATCAACAATCCAATAACAATATTGTGGCAAACAAGTCAATATTTACCATAAAATAATCCTGCAAAGCATAACAATGAAAAACTACAGTTATACAGGGGTGCTAAAATACACGGCAGCGGGAATGTTGCTGGGCATAATGATGGTGATAAATGCCTTGCTGTTGAATTACAGCAATGGTTTTCATGGCCCCTGGTTTCATATTTTCGATTATTCTCCTGATTTTATCATAATCATTCTCTGCCCTTTTATTTTAGCTTTGTTATTTTGTTTTATTGGTATCCGCTGGCAGCAGCTGGTGGCTTTCAATGGGCAGATAAAATACAATTTATCACAGGAACAAATGATGGGTTCCATGGCCGACCAGCAGATAAAATTGCTGGGTAAGGTAGTGTCACAGATTAATGAAGCGGTAATGATTTCTGATAATACAGGCTGCATCTTATGGATAAATGAAGGCTTTACCAGGATTACAGGTTACAGCCTGCAGGATGTGATTGGAAAAAAGCCAGATGCTTTTCTACTGGGTCCGTTGAGCGATAAAAATATAATAAACAACATAAAACTGAACCTTTTTAAAGGGGAAGCTATTGTGGAAGAAATGATTCATTACCGCAAAGATGGAAGTGATTACTGGGCTATGATCAGTATAAAGCCTATTTACAATGATACCGGAGAAGTTACCCATCATATCGCTATTGAAAGCGATATAACCAATCGTAAAGAAAAGGAAATTGCCATTGAAAAAGAAATAGCCGAACGGAAGGAATTAGAAAAGCAGTTGGTAGCTAATAAAAATAAACTCGAACTGGCTATGGAGATTGCACAGTTTGGTGCATGGGAAGTGGATTCGATCAACAAAACCCTTTACCTCTCTAAAGAACTAAGGGAAATTTATCATTTGCCTCCCGAAGATGACTTCAATCTGGATAGCCTGTTCAACCGGATTCATCCGGATGATATGGATTACGTTTTGCAAAGCATTGACTTAGCGGCTAAAGGAGAAAGGGATGAGCTTGAATATCGCTTTATTGTAGAGGGGGATACCAGGCATATGGTGTCCAACATTTCACCACGCATTGATGCTGAGGGCAATTTATCAGGTTATTTTGGTACGGTTAAAGATATTACCAAAAGAAAATTAACTGAGCTGGCACTTAAGAAAAGCGAGGAGGAAAAGGCCGCTGTTTTAAATAACGCACAAACAGTTATCTGCCTGCATGATTTTAACGGGGTAATACTCGACATTAATGTTACTGCAGAAAAATTAAGCGGCTATTCAAGGGAAGAACTCATCGGCTCTAATCTTAAATCGCTGGTATCGCCCAATTACCAGCAGTTTTTTGATATCTATTTATCCGAGATTATTGCTAAAAAAATGGCTAATGGTTCCCTGCAGATCATCACCAAAGACGGAACAAAAAGAGCCTGGTTATACCAAAATACTGTATATGATAACAAGACGGATAACCCCTATGTTATTGCAAGTGCGCTTGATAATACAGACGCTGTAAAGGCACAAAATGAAATAGAAAGGCAACAACAGTTCATCCGCCAGATAATAGATAACAGCCCGAATATGATATTTGTGATGAATGAACAGCAGCAAATCATATTGTCTAACAAAACCTTCTGTAAATACTATCATTACAACGAAAAGGAAATTCCATTTGCAGACGACCTGTCAAAAGGAACTGAGGATATATTCCTTGGCGATATCGATTCTATACTCGACCTGGATGATGGCGAAATGATCAGGCTGGAAGGAAGTATTGCAGATTCCGATCATAACAATTCCCTTAACTGGTTTAATATTATAAAAAAGTGCTTTAAAGAAAAAAGCGGGAAAAAATATTTCCTTGGTTTTGGAATGGACATTACAGGCCGCTACCAGGTAGAGACAGACCTCATAGCAGCAAACGAAATGGTGGAACGTTCTTTAAAGGTAAAGGACCAGTTCATTGCCAATATGAGCCATGAAATACGGACACCACTGAATGCAGTTATAGGGTTTACGGATCTGCTGGCTGATACAACACTGACCAAAGAGCAGGGTGAATACATACAGATCGTAAAATCGGCATCACAAAACCTGCTGGCCCTCATTAATAATATTCTTGATCTTTCAAAAATTGAGTCTGGTAATTTTTCGCTGGAAAGCCAGCCTATGGATATCAAGAAAATTGTGTCGGATGCAGTGAAAATTTTAGAGCCAAAGGCTAAAGCCAAAGGCATTAAGATGGTAACAAGTATTTCTGGTAGCGTGCCTTCCAAAGTAATAGGCGACCAGTTGAGGCTGTCACAAATTCTTTTTAACCTGCTGGGTAATGCCGTCAAATTTACAGATGTGGGCTATGTGGAATTGAATTGCAAAATGATCAATGGCCCCGATGATCAAAGGCACTACATCTCTTTTTCAGTAAGAGATACAGGTATAGGTGTGCCTGCCGAAAAACAAAATGTCATTTTTGAACGATTTACCCAGGCTACCGTAGATACAGAAAGGCTTTATGGCGGAACAGGCCTTGGTCTTAATATTGCCAAAAGTATTGTAGATATGCATGGCGGCAAGCTCACCATGGAAAGCCTGCCGGGAAAAGGAACAGTATTTCAATTTATTTTATCATTCCAAAAATTTGATAATGCAGAAAGCATCGCAGCGGAAATAAAAGGGGAACAAAATAATAATTTGTCTGCGCTTGCTGCACCTTTGAAGATATTGCTGGCTGAAGACAATTTTATAAATGCCCTGCTGGCAAAAAAAGTATTGGAAAACCGGGGCTTTATTGTGACACATGTTACCAACGGGGCGCTGGCATTGGAGGCTGTGCAGCAACAGGATTTTGATGTGGTGCTGATGGATATCCAAATGCCGGTAATGGATGGCATAGCAGCTACAAAAAGCATAAGGGAACTTACAGGCAGGGCAGCAAAAATACCTATTGTAGCAATGACAGCCCATTCATTGCAGGGCGAAATGCAGAACTGCTGCAGTGCAGGGATGACGGGTTATGTATCCAAACCGTTTAAACCGGAAAATTTATACACTGCCATTATGGAAGCCATCAAAATGCAAAATGATAGTATCAAATCGATCCATGCAGGTGATGATGTGGCTACCTGCACCTGAATTTTAAAAAACCTACATTCACTCAAACCGCTTGATGAAAACTATGACGATTACCATAGATCTGACTTATTTATATTCTGTAACTGGTGGTGATAAACTATTTGAAAAAACACTGCTGGCAAGTGCCATCATGGATATACAAAACCAGGCTGAGGGCCTTCAAAAGGCATGGCAACAACAAAATGCCACGGCTATACGCAATGCTGCGCACTCCCTTAAATCAGTCACCGCTATTGCCGGTTTGCCGCAATTGGAAAATTCCTGCAAAATCATTGACCGCATGTTTGCTGACGGCAATTTTCATACAGAGGCAACCCTGACGTATTATGAATTCATCAATGGTTGGGAAGCTGCAAAACCTCAATTAGAGGAACTTGTAGAAAGTTATCAGAAACAATAGGAACTATGCTTGAGTGGCCACCACCATCAACCATTAACGGTGCAGATTATTTCTTAAAAGGAGCATGATTTATTTTTGATAACTTTCATTTTGTTTAGCCTGTACGGTATTGTTTTTTGTTACCTGCAATGTAATAAGGTTTTTGTTTATTGTAATAAAGCCCAATAATGAACCGGCCCTCAACTGGCAAAAGGACAAGGCTGCACTGCCATTTGCAAAATAAGTATCCCTGTTATTTTACAAAAGCCATGATAAAAAAAGCGGGCGTTTTAAGTGTAAATAAAAAAAAGAAAAAGATACCCTTCATCATTGCGCATTCTCACTTACAATCGCATCAAAATTGATTCTTCCACATCATGCTCTCAACCGGCTTGTTGATCTGGCCGCTGTATTTGGCATTTTTCTTCTGGTTGTATTTTACTTCAATCTCGCCATCTACCGGAAAATAGATCAACTGGCCAATGGGCATACCGGCATACACTTTCACCGGTTGCTTAACAGAAATCTCCAGTGTCCAGTTACCGCAAAACCCCACATCACCTTTACCTGCCGTGGCATGGATGTCGATACCCAGCCGTCCTGTAGAAGACTTGCCTTCTAAAAAAGGGACATGGGCGTGTGTTTCAGTGTACTCCTCCGTTACACCAAGATAAAAAGTGTGCGGCAACAGTAAGATACCTTCTTCAGGAATTTCAAAATGGATGATCTCATTGTGTTTTTTTGCATCCAGTTCATTGTTTATGTAAGTGGCCAGGTATTTGCCCAAATGCACATCGTAGCTGTTACTGCCCAATTGGTCCCTGTTGTAGGGTGTTATTACAATGGTGCCTTTTTCAATCTCTTCTAAAATACGGGTGTCGCTTAGTATCATGTTTGTATTTTATGTTGTTGCTTTGTGGTTAATAATAAGAAAATTGATTTTTTTGAAACCGGCATTAACGCTTTGATTCACCATCGTTGCCCTCCTGGATAGTGATCCGGGAGGCGTCGCATCCTTGTGCAGCATAGCAATGTGAATCTCATTATTAAGCAGGCAGTCATTAAAAACTCAAAACGCATATCAATGCAAGCTATGCTATTTTGCAAGTTGCTAATTTGCTTCTTTAATTTTACAATCTCAAATCTCTTGCTGTTTTATGCCAATGGTTTATCAACAAAATATCAACCCCGGTACCAAACTCGGTGTTTGGCATATTGCCGAGCCGGAAAGTTTTTTTATAAACGAGGTACCGGTGCAGCGGGAAATCACTCACCCTCACAAGCGGTTGCAGCACCTTGCTGGAAGGTATTTGCTCAAAGAATTGTATCCTGATTTCCCTTATGAACTAATAGAGATTGCGGATACCCGAAAACCATTTTTAGCAAATGAAGCCTATCATTTCAGTATTTCCCATTGTGGGGATTATGCCGCGGTGATGGTGAGTAAACAAAGCAGGGTAGGGGTTGATGTGGAAAAGGTATCCACCAAAGTGGAAAGGGTGATGCATAAATTTCTTTCTACCTGCGAGCAGCAAATGATGGAACACCTGGCAGCGGGAGATGCTGCAGTATATATACAAGTCCTTACTGCTGCATGGGGTATTAAAGAATCCTTATACAAATGGTATGGCGATGGGGAAGTAGATTTTATTGAACACCTGCACATTCTGGAAATGATAACAGCGGATAACACCGGCATAGCAAAATGTACTATAGCAAAAAACCAGTCTGTTGATTTAAAAGTGCATTTTTTGTATTTTAATAATAATTGTATTGCATGGGTATTAAGCTAAAAATCAATTATTTATTTAACTTTTATTTGATTTGTCTTTTTTAAGTGCGGTTCTGGAAATGGTTTTATTTTTTTTGTCAAATAAAGAGGTTACTGCACTTTGTATTTATTAAAGATTTATGTTTGTGGAAAATTTTATAACATGAAAAAAATCTTATTATCTGTTTTTGCAGGTCTTTTTACAGTATTGGCTTTTGGCCAGGGTACTAATGACAAACTGATGAAACATTCAGGAGAAACATTGGAAGTGAAAGTGATTAAAGTAGGGGAACAAACCATTTCCTACAAATACCCCGGTGAAGATGCAGAGCAAACCATTGGAAAGTTTGCAATAGCCACAATTGTTTACGGTTCAAGCGGCCGTAAAGAGGATATTTCTGAGAAAATTGTTATTGGCGGAAAAGATGATTGGGAAAAAGTAGAAATACTTACGGATAAGGCACAGGTAATCGGTTTAAAGAAAGGCGAAGAAGTAAGAGGTAAAACGTCTGGCTTCATAAGCTATAATACTGCAGGTTCTGCTGATAAAAAAGCAACCAAAAGAATGAAAGAAGCTGCTGCAGAAATGGGTGCGCCTTTTGTTTTAATGACATCTGATAAAGCCGATGGATATGGCGTTAAGCAATCCATTAAAAATGGTGTGGCTTATTCTTACAAATAATTAATCCTTATTTTCATTAAGAATTTTACAAGGGGCTGCAGCAATGCAGCCCCTTGTATATTGAGTGTTGTTGCAGGTCTTGCGAATTCTTATTCAATATTCCTTTGAGGCATAAAACACTTTTTTCGGGCATTCATGCGAAAATTGCTTTAATGAATTTTTTCGCCATTCACAAGCTTAAAAGTATGGATACCAACTTCCGGCACGGGATAGTAATAACCACTAGTTATCAACCCGGTTATCATCTGTGTTGCCATCCAGCAAAGGGATATCGCCTACCGAGGCACCGGCGATACCTTTTACAGAGCCATACATCCCGCTGGTGCTGAGCAATACTTTTTCTAATTGCTTTTCCCGTTCTTTCCATATCTTTTCCATCTGCAGCCGCTCCCTGCCGATACCGTTTTTGATGGACATGAACCCTTCTACAATTGCCTCCATCTGCCCCCTGAATTCATTTCCGGTGAGGAAATCGTACAGCATCTGCATTTTATCGCCTTTGTTTTCCTGGCTTTTTTGAATTTGATTTATCTGGATGATCCCATTGCGTAACAGCGCCGCCACACTTCTTACCTCGGTAAAATTGCAGATGTAAATTCCGTCCCTTTCACCAAACCGTTCCATGTCTTTTGGAAATACCTGGGTAACTAAAATAGCGATATCAGCTCCTTTGTTCCGTTTGTCTGCTTTCAGTTTATCGAGCCAGTTGCCTTGCCAGGTTTTGGTGCGTTTGCTTTCATAAATAATTTTACCACATTCTTTGCCGCTGTTATTACGTACCGTTTGGATGCAGTCGGCACCTTCCACTCCTTTACCTACTTCTTCCAGTACATCAAAAGGAAAGATCTCTCTTAATATTTCTTCCAGCAGCAATTCCTGCACTTCGCCCTGCCGCTGCATACTGCCCTGGTCTGCCCGGCGTTTCATTTCATCAGCCAGTTTTTTTTGTTCTTCTAACTGCAACTGCAGCTCTTTTAATTTTAACTGGTGCTCGGTTTCCTTTAATTGATTTTTTTCCTGCTCCTGGGTGCGTATCTGTTCAGAAAGGCTTTGCCGCTCTTGCTGTAATTTTTTTTGTAAGGTAATTTCCAGTTCCGCTTCCTTATTTTTAAGCACCTGTTCTTTTTGTAAAAACTCCAGTTCCTTTCTTCTTGCTTCTTTTAATTTTACTTCATTGTCATTGTTATTATCCTCCAGCAGCTTCAATTTGTTTTCAAAATCAGCAGCAATACTTTTTCTTAACTGTTCCTGTATTTCGGTTTCCATCTTCAGCTTTTCCTGCTGTAGTTTTTGGGCGAATATTTCATTCTCCTTTTTCTTCTTTTCTTCAAACTGTTGCTGTTCTTCCAGTAATTTCTTTTTGTCTCCTTCCACTTTATCTAAAGACAGTTTTAGTTTGTTTTGATATTGTTGCTGGTACTTGTGTTCTATATCAGCAGCAATTACATTTTCCACATCAAACTCATGGCCACAGTTGGGGCACTTAATATTATTTGCCATCGGTCAATTTTTTTACAAGATAAGAAGAAGCTATTTATTTACAGCGATGCAGGCAGGTACCTTGCAAAGTAATGCCACCTGGAGTATTGCCTAAACGAAAAAGGATAAATACAAAAGCATTTATCCTTTTAAAAATCTGGAATAAGTATCGAATTAAAATGTAGCTCCAAAAGAAACAAACACTGATCTTCCATCCGAAGGCAATGTACCTGGTCCAGGGTAACCTCCTGAGCGGCGGGTAAAATATTTTTTATCAGTTAAATTATTGATGCCAGCCTTAATGTTGTATTTTTCATTGTACCTGTAAGTGGCCGTAACATCAGCTACAGTATAGGCCGGTATCAATCCTGTTTGTGCATTGGCAGATACTGCAAACGTATTGTTAGCATCAGAAAAAGAACTGCCAACATAACTTACCTGTGTTGTAAGGGTTAAGCCTTTGTAAGTAAAATTAATGCCGGTACGCACAATGTTTTCCGGCGCATTTTCAACTTTGTTATTTTTAAGATTGGTTTCAATTAAATTGTTACCGCTTTTGGCAATCACTTTCAGGTTGCCATACCGGGCATCGGTATAGCTGTAGGAAACAAAGATGCTCAGGTCTGTATTAGTAGTTCTTTTTGCAAATGCTCTGATGAAACTGAATTCAGCCAGGGCTTCAATGCCAGTGCTTTTACTGCTGCCAATATTGGTGCGGTAATTGTAAAAGCTTCCATCATTTCTTTGCTGTGTAATAACACCCACTCTATTGTTGTATTGAAGGTAATAAGCGCTGATATCAAATATAAGATAGCTCTTTACTTTTCCTCTGTAACCGGCATCTATGTTGTATCCTTTGGCATCAGCCAGGTTAGGGTCTACTATGTCTGTTGTTGGCGGGGCAGTAAGGTCTCCGAATTGAATGGGGCGGTAAGCCTGGGTGATGTTGCCATACAACTCAGTTTTTTTAGATAGTTGATATTCAGTTCCAATACCAGCCAGTATAAAGCTTCTGCTGCGATGCTGGTTTTGCAAAATGATCTCTGTGCCATTTGTATTGTACCCATTGCGGCCGGTTGCTCTTCCTTCCACATATTCATACCGTATGCCGGGTATAAGCAGGAGCTTGCCAAAACGGAAAATATTTTCTCCAAATACCGCTGCGTTAAAAGAATTGTAGTGGATGTCTTTTGGCCAGGTACCGCTTGCCAGCTTGCCGCTGTATTCCGTTCCTGTGCTGGCTACGCCATCTCTTAACCGGTGAGTGCTTCCGGTGTACAGCCTTACCCCTCCGGAGAAAGTACTGTTCATTTTGCCAATAGTATAATCCGTTAGGTACCTTGTTTCCATTCCATTATTACGGTAATAATCTATATCCAGTGCACGGCTGTTGTAATCCAAAGTTGCAGGATTAATGGAATCTTTAATGGTGATGGCTTTAATGTAGCCGACACTGTTCCTATTGCCCAGTATGGAAAATAATTTTATGTTCAGTCTTGATCTGCTGCTGATCTCATAATTACTGATCAGTGCAAGGGTAGTCCATTTAATATCAAACCAGTTCCTGCTTCTGCTGCTTTGTGAGGCATCTTGTTTAAATTGATCTTCCGTAAGGCCGCCGGGTTGCTGACTTCTGAGTTGGGAATGCATTACTTCTGCTGCAATGGAGAGCCTGCTGGTAATATTAAATGTATAGGTGGCAAAAGCTGTGTTGGTATAGTAGCGGCTGTTCTGCCTCCGGCCATCTGCATTGCGGTGATCAAAAAAAGCATAATAGTGCGCTCTTTTTGTTTTTCCTCCCACTGCATTGTAAGTATTAAACAATCCATTGCTGCCTGCAGTTTGCTGTGTTTCAAACTGCAGTGGTTTATTGATCTCACTGCCATTGCGTAAAATATAATTTACCAACCCGCCAAACTGGGGGCCGTATTGAAGGGAACCCTGCCCCCGTATTACTTCAATCCTTTGTACTGCCTGCAGTTGCGGATTGTAATAGGCTTCGGGATAACCATAAGGGTCAGCGGAAATATCGTATCCATTCTGGCGCACATTAAATTCCCAGCTTCTGTTGGGGCTAAGGCCCCTGGCTGCAATACCTATCTGGATGCCGCTGCCGTCACTTTCCCAAATGTGTATACCGGGCACCTTAGCCATCACCTGCCGCATGGTATTGGTTACCACATTTCCATTTACATTATCCAGTACAATCAGTGAATTTTTTTTGCCTGCATAAATGGAAGTGCCAACAATGTCGGGCAATAGCTGGATATCAGTTTTGCTGTTGCGGCCTACGATGGTAATTTCTGGTAAATACTTGCTGATAAGCGTATCGGAGGGGATAATTTTTTGTTGCGCAAGGGTCTCGCTGATCAGTAAAGTCAAGAGGGATATTGTTAATGCCGGTATTTTTGTATTCATCCTTATTTTTGGTTATGCTGATTAAATAAAATATTTGCCGTGCAAAAGTGGAAAACGGGCAGGAATAGGCAAGTAGCAAAAGGGAAAAATGTTTTCGCAAAGGGGAATTAGCTTTTCCCGGAATGAAATTTTGAAATTTCAGGGGCCTTCTTTACTGGAGCCATAAAAAGTGCCTTATTGTCCAGGCCAGCTAAACTTGTACACTTTTCCGGGGTATAAATATATCACTACTAATGCACCGCAGTTATATTTACTTTTTCAATGCCCATTAAATGCAATTCTATATGGCGGTCATGTGCTTTATTGCTGTACTCACTGATGATCTCGAGTATGTCGTAATCAATAAAATTACACTCACTGCCATCAATAGTAAGCACACTGTATTCAGGGATCTGGTCCAGTGCTTCTTTTAATTTTACTTTATTAAGGAAGGTTACATTACTGTTCAGCCTGATGAGGTATATCTCCGTTTCATGCTGCTTTCTTTTGGTGATCCTGTATTCTGCTTTAAAATTATTTTGTATGATAAAGAAAACAGCAATCAGCAAACCAATACTTACGCCAATCAACAGGTCTGTGCAAAGAATGACAATAATGGTAAGTATAAATGGCAGGAACTGTTTCCATCCAAGACTCCACATATTTTTGTACAATTTTGGTTTGGTAAGATTGTAACCTGTGATCATTAAGATAGCAGCCAGTGATGCGTACGGAATCTTATTTAATAAAAACGGGATCAGCAGAACGCTTAGCAGGATAAAGAGCCCATGTGTAAAAGCAGATAGTTTTGTCCTGCCTCCTGCATCTACGTTTGCCGCTCCTCTTACTACAACAGCAGTCATAGGAATGGCTCCTAAAGCGCCGCAGGCGATATTGCCAATGCCCTGTGCCACCAGTTCCCTGTTTACAGGGGTGATGCGGTTGCGTTTATCCAGTTTATCAATCGCCTCACTGCACAGCAATGTTTCTAAAGTAGCCAGCAGGCCCATGATGATTCCATCTTTCCAGATTTCTGCAGAACTGAATATTTTGGAAAAATCCGGAAAGGAAATATTGGCAAAAATATTTGATGGAATGTTTACCAATTGTGTTTGCCGGAGCGAAAACCCGGATGCCGCATTGGTAAAAAGAATATTGATGATAACACCCGCCACCACAACAATCAAAGGCGCAGGAATTAATTTTATCTTTTTTGTAAAGGGCATTTGCAGGGCTACCAGTAACGCTAAAGAAACCGTGCTGATCAAAATGGCCCCGCGGGTCATGTCATGGTTGAAATTGGTTAAGTTGCCCAGCACATTTTTACTGGAAACCAAATGAATAAAGCCACTGGTCCAGAAATCGGGTTTATCGTAGCCAATAGCCAATGGAATTTGCTTTGAAATTAAAATGATACCAATGGCAGCAAGCATTCCTTTTATAACTGCCGAGGGAAAGTAGTTGGCAATGGCACCTAATTTTAAAACACCTAATACTACCTGGAAAATACCGGCAACGATTACTGCCAGTAAAAATACCTGGTAACCACCCAATGAGATAATGGAAGCTGCAACAATGGTGGTGAGCCCGGCTGCAGGACCTGAAACACCCAATGGCGAACCGCTAATCAATGACACCACCAAACCGCCGATAATGCCTGATAATAAGCCGGCATACAATGGAGCACCGGAGGCCAATGCAATACCCAAACAAAGCGGTAGCGCAACCAAAAAAACGGAAAGCCCTGCTGGCAGATCATGCTTAAGCCATAATAGACGATAGTATTTAATTTTTCTTTTCACGAAAACCTATACAGTTACCTTACAAAGATACTGCATGCTTCGGTAGATGGTTTTTCTTTTTAATGTGTAGAAAAATCAGCAAAGATTTATCCTTTGCAGTTTAATGCGCTGCGCTGCTGAATGGAAAGGTTTACGATGATTCAATTTAATTTTTGCACTGCAAGAAAATCAACTTTAACCCATTGCCTGTTACCTGGTGATGTGAATTGATCTGGCCAGGGTATGTTTATCATTTGTTATTGTTTGTCTTTACACTGCTTTACTAAGTTGCAACTGTCTAAGTTTGCTTGTAGAAATTCATAGAATACCTATTACGCAGAACACATTTAAATAAATTCATCAACTAATCATTTTTATTGGAAAAGTTTTACCCTTAATCCTTTTATTTTTTTTTACTCTGTTTAATTTGTTTTCCGCTTTATCCGGAGTTTAAAGAGATGAGGCCATCAAAAAATTTAATCATATCCAATAAATTATGGAACGAAAAGAATTTTTAAGTCTCTTGGGTTCAGGCTCAGCCTCTATGTTGGCTGTTATGTGTCTTGGTGGTTGTTCAAAATCAGGAAATACCGCCGGCAACATGACTCCCCCTGCAAATGTTGATTTCGCATTGGATTTGAGTTTGCCGGTAAATGCAGCATTAGCTGGAATTGGCGGATACCTGTATGCTAATGGCATTATTGTGGCACATTCGGTAAGTGGTAACTATGTAGCGGTATCTCAGGCATGCACACACCAGGGAGTTACGGTGAAGTATATAGGTTCAAGTCATAATTTTTATTGCATCGCTCATGGATCTTCCTTTTCTGAAACTGGTGCCGTAACAGGGGGACCTGCTTCCGGTTCACTAAAGCAATATCAAACTTCTTTATCAGGCACTATGCTCAGAATATTTTCTTAATAAATTAATTAAAATAAAAATCATATGCAGATAATAGCTTTTTTGGCCTTCGCTTTTTTTACGGTCACTCCTTCCTCCTGGCTTACAAATTTTGAAGAAGCACAAAAAATTGCATCAGCAAAGCATCAGCTTATCCTGGTAAATTTTTCCGGATCAGACTGGTGTGCACCCTGTATGCGGTTACGGAAAGAAATTTTTGAAACGGAAAGTTTTACAGCTTTTGCTGATTCATCGCTGGTATTAATCAATGCCGATTTTCCCAGGAGCAGTAAAAACAAGCTGAGTAAAGAACAGGTAAAACGGAATGAGGCGCTTGCCGATAAATATAATTCCAAAGGTACATTTCCACTCACTATTCTCCTGACGGCAGAAGGAAAAATAGTAAAGGAATGGGAAGGCTTTCCTGGTATACAGCCGGAAGTATTCGTGCAGCAGATAAAAAGATACAGCGATGCCAGTAATTGAAACCATTTCAATGCCAACAACAATTTTTAAACGGGTAATCAAATTGATGGGTAACCGTTTTGAAATAAGTGTGGTGGCCGGCGAGGAGGATGAAGGCTGGGCAAACAATTGCATTGACAGTGCTATAAGCGAAATTCAGCGGATAGAAAGACTGTTAACCACTTTTGATGACAGCAGCCAGACGAATAGGATCAATCAATATGCAGGACTTGCACCGGTAAGTGTAGATAAGGAAGTGTTTGAACTTATAGAGCGTTCCATCCGTATATCAGAAATTACGCAAGGCGCTTTTGATATTACTTATGGCTCAATTGATAAAAGCCTCTGGAATTTTGATAAGAAAATGAAAGCTTTGCCAGGTGAGGCAGTTGCAAGGAAATTGGTAAGACTGATAGATTACCGCAAGGTTGTTTTGGATCATCAAAACTGTACCGTATTATTAAAAAAATGTGGCATGCGGATAGGCTTCGGTGGAATTGGAAAGGGGTATGCAGCTGAAAGAGCGAAAAGGCTGCTGCAACAAAACGGGGTAGAAAGCGGAATTGTAAATGCAGCGGGAGATCTTACCACCTGGGGTTTTCAGCCCAATGGCGACCCCTGGACAATTGGCATTGTAAGCCCGGATAAATCTAACCAGCCCTTTTCCTATCTTAATATTACCGGGTTGGCAGTGGCCACTTCTGGGAACTATGAAAAATTTGTACTGATAAATGGGAAAAAATATTCTCATACAATTGACCCGAGGACTGGGCTGCCGGTGCATGGTATAAAAAGTGTAACCATCATCAGCCCCAATGCTGAAATTGCAGATGCCATGGCAACTCCTGTAATGATAATGGGGGTAAAAGTAGGGATGGACCTGATCAACCAAATGAAAGGAATGGGCTGTATCATTATTGATGAACAGGATAATATTTATACATCTTCCAATATCAGGTTAAAATGAAAAAAAACAAGCAAAAGTTCATCATCGTGGCTGCAGCTGCTGTAATGATGGCTTCCTGTACTACTGTAAAGGAGTATCAAAAAAACAGGATCAACGATTCTGAAATGACTTTGGGAACCCGGAAAGCCCAAAAGACGGAAATGAGTTTTCAATCCTACCGGGAGGGTGCCTCCGGGGCAAACGGGGGCAAGAATGGCGGGGGGTGCGGTTGTAATTGATCTCATCCTGACCACTTTTATTCCGTTTATTATTTCTTTTAGATAATTGCTGCATTAACAGCTTAGTGTTACCAACTTTTACTTTTAAAACAGACCATGAAAAAAATATGTTTAGTTGTAG
>JAYVUL010000334.1:0-8509 GCA_043787935.1 Chitinophagaceae bacterium
TAAAAGTAAGAATTTTTCCCGGCGCTGTTTTATCCGGAAGGAAATAAAATGACTGCCGCTATCTTTTTTAAGAATAACCGTTTACTTCAGGATATATTATATAAAACAATAAACAGGAAGCTATATCGTTTTTGAATAGCATATACCAGGGAACCAGCTAAAAAAGAAATCTTAAGCTTAAAGTAAACGTGGAAACTATATTTATTACAGGTAACCGGATTTTAATTTTTGTGCAAGATGACACATCTTAGTTGTTCTTTTGAACAAAACCCTTATTTTTACACCTCAACTAAAGAAAAATTGTAAGCTTATTGAGAGTAAGTATACATAACCAAGACAAAAAACGCATGAAAAAAGCAACTATTAAACTAACTGCCTTAGTATTATTACTGGGAGGTGCAACCAGTATTGTAAATGCACAAGCCAATACAATTAATGTGGTAACTTCTGCTGTACCTTTTTTAAGAATATCCCCTGATGCCCGTGCAGGAGGAATGGGAGATGTGGGTATTGCTACGGCTCCCGATGCAAGTTCAGGTTTCTGGAACCTGGCAAAAACTCCTTTTAATACCAATAAAGGCGGTTTATCTGTAACGTATACTCCCTGGTTAAAAGATTTAGGTTTAAACGATGTGTACCTGGCTTCTTTAGCAGGCTTTTATAAAATTGACGAGGAACAGGCTATTTCCGGGTCTTTGAGATATTTCAGTTTAGGTAATATTCAATTTACAGACAATCTCGGAAATGATTTATCTTCTTTCCGCCCAAGGGAATTTTCTTTTGATGCAGGTTATTCCAGGAAACTATCAACTAAATTATCAATTGGTGTTGCTTTGCGATATATCAATTCCAATTTAGCAAGTGGCACATTTGGCGGTGTAGCTTACAAAGCGGCCAGCGCTATTTCCGGGGATATTACTATGTTTCACAATGGTTTAAAAGCTGATGGTTCAGGATTAAACTACGGTGTTACCTTATCTAATCTCGGATCTAAAATTTCCTATACCAATGACGCCACCCAAAAGGATTACATTCCTGCCAATTTAGGTATTGGTATTGCTTATACTAAAGTAATCGATGAAGTTAACAAAGTAACTTTTGCTTTAGATTTGAATAAATTGTTAGTTCCAACACCCCCATCATTCAGTACTACATCAGGTGGGGCAGGGAATGCTGATGATTCAGCGAAATTGGTTAACTACCGCAACCAGGGCGTTGTAAACAGCTGGTTCAAATCCTTTGGTGATGCACCCGGTGGTTTCTCTGAAGAGATAAAAGAAGTTCAGGCATCTCTTGGTGCAGAATACTGGTACAACAACCAGTTTGCTTTGAGGGCCGGGTATTTTTATGAAAACCCGATTAAAGGGAACAGGAAATATTTTACCCTGGGAGCAGGTCTAAAATATAACAGTTTTGGATTAAATTTCTCTTACCTGTTACCATCAGGTAATGGCACCAACCGTAACCCATTGTCAAATACTTTACGTTTCAGTTTAGTTTTTGATTTTGATGGCACCGGTGCCGCTAAAGCAACAAAATAAAACCAGTTAAGATATTTAAAAGCGCCCTGTTAACGGGGCGCTTTTTTTATGGCTACATTTGCAAAAAAAATAAAGGGTATGAATATTCGGATTGGCTTTGGGGTTGACTTTCACCAACTGGTTACCGGCAGGGATTTCTGGCTGGGGGGAGTAAAAATCGAACACAACAAAGGAGCACTTGGGCACAGCGACGCAGATGTACTGTTACATGCCATTTGTGATGCTATGCTGGGAGCAGCCTGCCTGGGAGATATTGGGGTACACTTTCCTGATACAGACCCCACACTGAAAGATATTGACAGTAAGCTATTGCTTCAAAAAAGTTTTGAACTGATTAAGCAGCAAGGGTATGCTATCATTAATATCGACAGTTCGCTTTGCCTGCAGTCGCCTAAAATAAAAGAGTATATACCAGCAATGCAGGCCGTAATTGCCGGACTGCTTTCTCTCCCGGCAAATGCGGTATCTATAAAAGCCACTACTACCGAAAAAATGGGATTTGTGGGCAGGGAAGAGGGCCTGGTTGCTTATGCTACCTTGCTGCTGGAAAAGAAATAGAACCGCCTGTTAAAATTTATTTTACTGAACTACTTTTTGCGGGTATCATTAACTTTGCTGCCATGCAAAAAATTGCTATCAACATTGTAAATAATTCAACTAATGATTTACCGGCGTATGCCACCTCAGGGGCTGCGGGTATGGATATAAGGGCCAATTTACAGGAACCGGTGATATTAAAGCCTTTGGAAAGACGGTTAATACCAACAGGTTTGCACATTGAATTACCTGCAGGATATGAAGCACAGGTTAGGCCAAGAAGCGGGCTCGCACTTAATTATGGTATTACCTGCCTAAATTCACCGGGTACGATAGACAGCGATTACCGGGGGGAAATAAAAGTGATACTCATTAACCTGAGCAGCGAATTGCAACAACTGAAGCATGGCGACCGGGTTGCACAACTGGTAATTAGTACGGTAACGCAGGCAGACCTGCACCTTGCAGAAGAATTGAATCCATCAACCAGAGGTGAAGGTGGTTTTGGTCATACAGGTAAACAATAAATAATTTACGATGAATGGTAATAATAAGGGGACTTTGGTGAATTGGTTAAACCTGGCTGCGTTGATGCTGATATTATTTATAAGCAGTTGCAAAACCACCAGGAATATTCAGGCAGCCATTACTAAAAAAGACAGCACTTCAGTATTGATTACCAATAAATCTGCAGAGGACTCTATCGCAATCATAAAAAATGCAATAGCTGAAATTCACCAGAAGGAAACGGACTTCAAAACCTTTTCTGCCAAAATAAAAGTTGAATACCAGGATAGTAAGGGGAAACAGAATATTACTGCTTATGTAAGGATGATAAAAGATAGTGTGATCTGGATTTCGGGCTATGCTACCGTTTTTAATATCGAAGCTTTCAGGGCATTGATCCATAAAGACAGCGTGTTTGTTCTGGATAAAATTAATAAGGAAGTACAACTACGGTCAATTGATTATTTGCAGGAAGTAACACAGATCCCTTTTGATTTTAAAACATTGCAGGACTTGCTGCTTGGCAACCCGATTTTTCTCAGTGACAGTGTGGTATCCTATAAAGAAACGGAATCCAAAATTTTGCTGGCCACTGTAGGGGTAAATTTCAAACACCTGCTCACCCTGGCCAAGCCCAACAAAATAGTGGTGCACAGCAAACTGGATGATGTTGATATAAACCGTAACCGTACCGCTGACATAACTTATGATGAATTTGAAAACAATAATGGCTTTAATTTTTCCACTTACAGGGAGATCACTGTTTCTGAAAAAAATAAATTGGATATCCAGTTAAAGTATAAGCAGTATGAGTTTAATAAAGATTTACAGCTGAATTTCAATATCCCGAAAAATTATAAACGCAGGTAATCTTAATTTTGGCTTTATCAGCAATTCCATTTTGTAAACCTTTAAATTTAGCTAACAGAATACTATTTACCTCAACTATTTTTTACTAACCCAGTAAATCCAGCACATGAAAAGGATTTTTGCAGCAATACTTTTTTTTATTTCAGCCGCCATGCCATTGCTTGCCCAGCCCCCTTCTTCCAGGGAGCAGCAGGAACTGGAAAGGCAACGCCAGCAACTAAAGAAAGAATTGGAGCAGGCACAGGAACTGCTTGACAACAATAAAAAAACAACTAAAGAAAATCTGAGTACCCTTGCCATCATCAACCATAAATTAAATAAGCAGGAGAATGTGATTGAAAACATCAGCCGGGAGATCAACCTGATGGATAACAATATTTACAAATCGCAAAGGGATGTAAACAAACTGCACCTGTTGCTTGATACACTGAAACAGGAGTATGCAAAAAGTATGGTATACGCTTATAAGAACAGGAGCAACTCTGATTTTTTAAATTTTATTTTTTCCGCCTCCAGTTTCAATGATGCCATCAAAAGGGTAACCTATTTGAAAAGTTACCGCAATTACAGGGAAATGCAGGGCGAAAATATATTGCGGACGCAGGCATTGCTAAAAGGCAGGATTGATGAATTAAGCGGCAACAAACAAAAGAAAAATACAGTGCTGCAGATTCAAAGTAAAGAAGTGGATGCCTTGCAAAACCAGCAGGAGGAAAAAAATAAAGTTGTTGCCAGGCTAAAGGCGCAGGGTAAAGAATTAAGCAACCAGATAGCTGCAAAGAAAAAACAGATGCTGAAGGTGAACAATGCTTTGGCTGCAGCAATAAAAAGGGCTATCAGGGATGCGAATGATGCTGCACTAAAAGCAAAAAAAACCAGTGATCTAAATACTTTAAAAAATGTTGTAGTAAATTCTTCCCCTTCTGCAACCAAAACAAAAAAGATATCCGAATCTGCAAAGCCTAAGGAAAGCGTACTGCTGGCTACCGATGCGGATGTGACCTTAAACTCAAGTTTTGAACGCAACAGGGGCAACTTGCCCTGGCCCGTAAGCAGTGGCTACCCTTTACTCACTTTCGGGTCTAATAAAATTGATAATATAACTATAGAAAGCTCGGGTATCTCTATTGGATGCGATGTTGGGCTGCCCGTAAAGGTAATTTTTGACGGTGAAGTTATGCTGGTAAATAATTATGATGATGTGCAAATGGTAGTGGTAAAACACGGACGCTATTTCACTACCTACAGCAATATCAACGGCGTATCTGTATCAAAGGGACAGGCGCTGAAAGTAGGACAGGTGATCGGGAAAGCGGCAGCGAATTTAGACGGCGTAGGTGCCGTTGATCTGCATATCACCAGGGAAAATTCTGACCTGAACCCGGAAGCCTGGCTTAAACACCGCTAAGGTTTTATCAGCCGCAGGTAAAGCTTTTCATATTCCGGCACAATATTACTGATGTCGAATTTTTTTGCCTGTGCCAGGGCATTGGCTTTAAACTGGTCGTGCGTTGGCTTGTCTTTTAAAATTTCCAGGGCTTTATCACACATGTCTTGTATATCTCCCACATTTGACATATAGCCTGTAACGCCATCAATATTTATCTCGGGCAAGCCGCCGGCATTGGTGGATATTACCGGCACTTCAGCAGCCATGGCTTCCAATGCAGCAAGACCAAAACTTTCATATTCACTGGTTAATAAAAACAAATCTGCCAATGGCAATATATCTTCCATTTGTTCCTGCTTGCCTAAAAATTTAATATTGGTTGCAGCCACACAATCACGGCAGATAGATTCTGCAAAAGGCCTTTCGGGGCCATCGCCCAGCAATAATAATTTTGAAGGCATTTTTTCATTGATCAATAAAAATGAATTGATCACATCTTCCACTCTTTTTACCTTTCTGAAATTAGAAGCATGCACTATTATTTTTTCACCATGCGGTGCAATCAGTTTTCTAAATGCATCCACCGGCTTTTTGTTAAAGCGCTTTACATCTACAAAATTGTAGATCACTTCAATGTCCTTATTGATGTCAAAATTCTTATAGGTTTCCTCTTTAAGATTCTTTGATACTGCTGTCAGTATATCGCTCTCCATCATTGAAAAAGTAACTACCGGCTTGTACGTCTTGTCTCTTCCCACCAGGGTAATATCAGTGCCATGCAACGTAGTGATTACAGGAATGTACTTACCTTGTTTTGCTAAAATTTGTTTTGCCATATAGGCTGCCGCTGCATGTGGTATGGCATAGTGCACATGCAACAACTGTATATCATTATTTGTAATTACATCCACCATTGTACTGGCCAGTGCTGTTTCATAAGGAGGAAAATCAAACAATGGGTAAGTAGGTACCCTTACTTCATGGTAAAAGATATTGGCATGAAAACCGCTTAACCTTACCGGTTGCTGGTAGGTGATGAAGTGAATATTATGGCCTTTATCAGCAAGCGCCTTTCCTAACTCAGTAGCCAATACACCACTACCGCCAAACGTGGGGTAGCAAACAATAGCAAGATTCATAAACGGAATTTTAATGCCTGTTGAAAATTTCAGCGATGCAATTTAGTGATTAAATATCCACAAAAACTGCCGTTCATAAATTGTGCCGGGTAAAGGTATTGGCTGAAACTAAAACCTGTAATTGCAATTGCAGCTTAAACTTACAGGCATACCTGGCCAGGCCAATAATACCCGAATTCTTTGTTTTCCTGGAGATATATTTCCGCTGCGTATCTTCTTTCTTTTACTAAAGAACAGGGTATCGGCAATCAGTTTGTTGCTGTATTTTTTCTATCAGCTTAATCATCTCTATTTCCCGTGTACTTAAATTGATGGCTGCTTATTCCCTTTTCATTTTGCCGGCCCTTGTCATTTCATCCAGCACTTCCTGTTTGAAATAATTACCACCACCTGCTATCGTTTCCAATGCATTGACCAGTTCCAGCCTGCCGATATTCTTCAATACTTCTTTTGCCAATTCGGCGCCGCTCATAACGGGTACCATTACATCAGTAAGTAAAATATCAATGTGAGTTGTTTGCAATTGTTCAGGCACCAGGAGAGGATTGGTGTTTTTTATAACTTCTTTAAATTTTTCATGACCTTCAAAAAGCGACTTGAGGCCTTCAATGACTACCAGGTGTTGATCAATAATAGCAAGCGGTTTATTTTGCTGTATTCATTGTACAAGGCGGTTAAGCAAATATAACCATGGATCCAAAAGATTCTTCCCGGGTTGATACGAATGTACTGATGATTTATTTTCAGGATTCTAAAATGTTTTAGCAAGGATGAATTTTCAAATACCCAATACCTCCTTCATAGTAAAAATGCCTTTTTTATTTTCGATAAACTCTGCTGCCAGCACTGCCCCGGTGGCAAATCCTTTCCGGTTGTGGGCCGTATGGGTGATTTCGATATCATCAACGGAAGAGTTGTATTTGATGGTATGCGTACCCGGAGCAGGGTCAATTCTTTTGCTGAGGATGGTTAACTCTTCTGCCAGATTGCTTTGATGGTTTACCCATTTTTTTTTGCTGCTTATATTTTCTAATACCTGCTCTGCCAGCGTAATGGCTGTTCCGCTCGGCGCATCCTTCTTTTCTGTGTGGTGTATTTCTTCGATACTTACATCGTACTCCCGGTGGCTGCTCATTAACCTGGCAAGGTGTTTATTTAATTCAAAGAACAGGTTCACTCCCACACTGAAATTACTTGCATATAATAAGGTACCGTTTATGTCAGTACAAAGTTTTTTTATATCATCCCAGTCTTTCAGCCAGCCTGTGCTGCCGCTCACCACGGGCACACCCGCAGAAAGGCATTGAGTTAGGTTGTGCACAGCGCTGTGAGGCCCGGTAAATTCAATCGCTACATCGGCCAGTTGTATATTTTCTTTGGTAAAACTGTCAAGCGTATTAATGTCGATTGTAAGCACAATAGTATGCCCTCTTTGCAACGCAATTTCTTCGATGGTTTTACCCATTTTACCGTAACCAATTAATGCAATTTTCATGTAAAAAGTTTAGTTTGGTGGAAGTGATTAATCAGAAGGCCTTTTTATTAAACGGCCTTATTTCCCTTAATTTCTTTTACCAATATTTAATACCAGGCTGATACCCGTTGTATTTGATAACGGGCTGAAGCCTGGCTTCAATTCCAGGCTTAGGTTTTCATTAACATCAAATGCTTTTAAGTGGGCATCCACTGTGGCATCCACCACATTCAGGCCCCAAAAAAGAATAAAGAAAAGTACCGAATAATCCACATTTTGCCGGAAGCTGTTGCGGTAACTGCGAATTGCGTTTAATGACAGGTTACTGAATTGGGGGTCAACCAGGTTATCATTGCCTGTATCGGTGTCAGAAAGATACACTACGGCCTGCCTTAACAGCCGGTAGTTTTTTACATTGTAAAAATAAATGCCTGCCGTGGTACCCAGCGCACCATACACCAATGGCAACTTCCAGTATTTTTTATTGTATATCTGCCCCAGGCCCGGAAGAATGGCGGACCGTATGGTAGCTGTATGGGGATTGAATTTTTTTATTGTTTTTTTGCTGCTGTCGGCAGTTTGTGGCAGGTTACTGACTTTATTTTTAGCAGCCGGCGCCTGTGCTGATACCTTAATATGTATTTGCTGGAATGAAAATAAGAAAATAATAAGCAAAATATTTTTCATCAACTTACTTTGATATTCAGTTTTTCCAGTAACCCATTCAATTCTTCCAGCGAATAATATTCAAATGTTACCGAGCCCTGGCCTTTTTTATTATGTACCATTTTTACTTTGGTATTGTACTCTGAAGCTAAAGTATCTTCAATTTTTTTAAAGGCAGGTGGTAATTGGGCTTTTACAATATTTTTAACTGCCCCCTGCCCGGTATACATATTCCGCACCAGGTCTTCGGTTTGCCGTACAGACAACTGTTTGTTTTTTATTTCGGAAAAAATAAACAATTGCTTGTCTACCATATCTACGTTTATCAACGCCCTGGCATGGCCCATACTTATAATGCCGGTTCTAACAGCTACCTGTATATCCG
>JAYVUL010000335.1:0-10400 GCA_043787935.1 Chitinophagaceae bacterium
GGTCAATTTTTCCGGTTAAAGGAATAATAGCCTTCTTTTCGGGTTGTACGTTTACTGCATCGTTATTGTTACTTACGGTACTGTTAAGTTTTTGTAAAAGAGGGGTAACCTTCTGCGCCTGTTCAACCGGGTTATTATTAACTGTATGTTGCAGCCCCATGTCATTGTTGGGGTTATCCGGCAAAGCGCTCCGTACTGTTGTTTTATTTTGAAGAGCCGGTGCTTTTTCAGGTAATGTAGTGTTGGTGCTATTTTGTTGGATGGCAATTTCGCTGGCTTCTTTTTCCGGCGTTGTATGCTCCGTAGGCTGTTGAACAGGAACGGTAACCTCAGGTGTTTTTCCACCAGGCTTTACCCTGTTATTGCTGCTGGCTGTAGATGGCAGAACTGTTGTGCTGTTATTTAAGTAACTAACAGTTCCCCATATCCCAAAACCAACCAGCAGGGCGGCAGCAGCCATCCTCCACCATCCGAAACCAATTACCCTTCCTTCTTCCTTTTTATATAAGGAGGCCTTGTCAGTAAAAATGAGGGTATCGGTTGCAGGAAGTTTGGTTTGCTGAAGCAGGTCCCATTCTTTTTTTACTGCTTCCTCATTTTTGATGAGCAGTTGGATAGGCTCTTTTTCACCTGCAGCCAGTTCATTATCCAGCAGCAATAATAATTGTTGCTGAATGTCCGGATTAACAGGCTGTGCCTTTAGCAGGTGTTCTTTATTCTCAAATACTACATGCACCGGCTTAAGGATAGTATGCAGGAGCAGCTGCATTTCTTGCTGCAGGTCAGGGTTTGCAGTAAGGAAAGCCTCCACCATATTCTTTTCTGCAGCAGGCAATTCATTATCTGCATACAATAAAAAATACTCCTCGTAATTATGTCGGTTGATGTTCATGTATTATTTGTCAAAAGGTTCAAAAGGTTTAGGTTGTTTAAAGCTCTGCTCCTTACTGGTAATTGATCACTTCATACCTGCTGCTAAATAATATTCTCCGGTTTCACAATGTACTCCCTCAGCTGCAGTCTTGCCCTGTGTAAATACACTTTCACCTGGCTTTCATTCAATCCTGTTATCTGCCCTATCTCTTCATAATTGTAGCCTTCATAGTCTTTTAGCATAACCAGGCTTCTTTGCGTTTCATTCAACCGGTTCAGTGCCTCCTGTAATACTTTTTTTGAATCATGCTGCTGCCGGTTGCTGGTTCTTGATTCCGCTGAAAATTCTTCTTTTAATACGATCCGCTTGTGCTTTCTTATATGATCGATCATTTGGTTGTAGGCAATGGTGAACAAAAAACTCTTGCACTTATCATTCACTACCGTTTCCCTGTTGATCCATAGCTTTTCAAAGGCACCCTGCACCACATCCTTTGCATCCTCCTCATGCCTCAGGTTTTTGAGGATGAAGCGGTATACATTATCTGCATACAGGGTTACACATTGGTTATATTCTCTCTCAGTCATACAGCTTTTTGGCGCTGGTTGTTGTTGTAATGGTTACTAATTCCAACCTGATACGGCTGCCACGGCAATAAGTTACAGCAAGGCAAAAATAATCAGCTTTCTGATGGAAACATAGTTTCGGAAATGATATTCCAGCCGGGGGGACTGGTTGTTTTTGTACAACGGCCGCTGCATTTTACAGGAACTTCAGTATTGACCGGCTCCGGAGTTAATGGTACTGACTTATAAGAACTGAATACCAGTAAACTGATAGAGCTGATAGCGAGTAAAAGCAGCAGTATGGCAGACCTTTTTATCAAAGCAGGTAAATTTGTGTAAAGGGATAACGAAACTAAAAGTAAAAAGTTACAGTTAAAAGAAACAGATGTTAAAATTTTGTAACAATTAGATTGAAAAATGCAGTGCCGGCAGCCTACTTTTGTAGTCATAAACCTATTGCATATGAACAACAAATTTGTACAGCGCATTGCTGCCGAACTGCAGGAAATTGAAGCAGCAGGCCTGATGAAGAAAGAACGTATCATCACCAGTGCGCAGGGGGCTGAAATTACTGTGGGGGAGAAAAAAGTACTGAACTTCTGCGCCAATAATTATCTCGGCCTTTCGGCTCACCCTAAAGTGTTGGCTGCTGCAAAAAAATATATTGACTACCGGGGCTATGGAATGAGCAGCGTACGTTTTATCTGCGGCACACAGGACATCCATAAGGAGCTGGAGAAAAAGCTGTCTGATTTTTTAGGAACAGAGGACAGTATTTTATATGCCGCCGCTTTTGATGCCAATGGAGGGTTGTTTGAACCGCTGTTTACCGAGCAGGATGCAATTATCAGCGATTCCCTCAACCATGCCAGCATCATAGACGGGGTAAGGCTATGCAAGGCGCAGCGCTACCGTTATGAACACAACAATATGGAAGACCTGGAACATAAGCTAAAGGAAACAGCTTCCCTGGTTCGTAACCGGATCATTGCTACAGACGGCTCTTTCAGTATGGATGGTACCATCGCCCGGTTGGATAAAATTTGCGACCTGGCTGATAAATATGATGCCATTGTGATGATCGATGAATGCCATTCTTCCGGCTTCCTTGGTAAAACAGGCCGCGGTACACATGAGTACCGTGGGGTGATGGGCAGGATAGATATTATTACTGGAACATTGGGAAAAGCATTGGGTGGTGCAAGTGGCGGCTTTACCAGCGGCAGAAAGGAAATTATTGAAATGCTGCGTCAGCGGAGCAGGCCGTATCTTTTTTCCAACACGGTAGCGCCAAGTATTGTAGGCGCATCCATTGCAGTGCTCGATATGTTGAGCGAAACAACTGAACTAAGGGATAAACTGGCATTCAACACCAGTTATTTCCGCACCAAAATGACGGAAGCCGGTTTTGATATCAAACCGGGGGAGCATCCCATTGTTCCCATTATGCTGTATGATGCTGTACTGGCACAAAATTTTGCTGCCCGGTTGTTGGATGAAGGTATTTATGTGATTGGTTTCTTCTTTCCCGTAGTTGCCAAAGGGCAGGCAAGGATAAGGGTGCAGTTGAGTGCCGCCCATGATGAGGAGCAACTGAATAAAGCCATCACTGCTTTTATCAAAGTAGGGAAGGCCTTGTCAGTAATAAAATAAGCTGCTGTGATGTTTTGCTGTATCGCCTGGCAAAACCGGGCGGTTTTGATAAAAGCAGCGGTAACACCAACCTGGATTATGCTTTCTTCTCCTCCTCTTTCTCCTCTTTTTCCGGGTTGATGCGCTCCACACTTTTCAGCATTGCCATCAGTTTTTCAAGTGCCACCGGCTCTGTCCTGTCCCAGTACCTGGTGTGTGTTATCAAAGGAACTGTACGCAGCTTGCTGTCTTTTGCCACCACTTCAATATCAAGGATTCCCTTGCCAAACTCCGGCGCCAGTGCCCCGCCAATCCAGTCATTGGCAAAATAAATATTGGTCCATTGTGTCATGGCAAAATGTGCTGCATGATGCAGCATCTGGACAGGTACCCTGGCGCCGGTAATGGAGGTAAAATAATGTTCAAATGCAAAATGCTTATCGGCATGATCCAGTTGCGGGGGAGAAACAGGATACTCCCGCTGGTTTTTTTTCTGTTCAAAATCTGACGGCTTTTTATTAAGTATCATGGAGGCATGGGCAAGCGGCGAACCCATCGTAATGAAATGATGCACCCGCCACTGGTTACCAAGGTTCCGGTATTCATCAAAAAGCTTTGCCTGGTTTTGCTGGTAGGTTCCATGGTGGTGATCCGGATCATTATACGAAGCAAGCAGTTCTGCAAGCATATCCTGCTTTATTTCTGCCGGCACGTTGAGATAGGCCCCGTGATACTCTGCAAAAAGGCTGCTGAGAATATCATACGCCACAATACTGCCAAGGCTGTGGCCTGCAAGAACTATTTTATCATACTTGGGGGTTTTCCCATCCGTTTTTTTTGCTTCATGCAGGTTGCGTAACAGTTCAATGCCGTTCCTTCTTATTTTATCCCTTACTGCAATGTTTTTTGGCGAGGGGATGGTATATTTTATTACGTCACCCACGCTGGACTGTATGGCACCTATCACCGTTGCAGACAGCAGCGACCACAATAACCTGAGCATAACTACCATGGATACCCCATAAATGGTGACCTTAATAAAAGCATCCACCTGGTTCTTAAAAAGATAATATCCAATGGCGGTAAGCCCGGCAAGCAACAAAGGCAGCAGGATGATCACACTCCGCACAAGCCAAATATGTTTTTTAAGGCTGGCAGAAGGGCTTTTTACAAACAACAGTTTAATACTCCATGCCAGCACTTCCCCTATTCCCGGCTCTTCCATCTGATGGGCCCAATAGTATTCAAAATAATCAAATGGCTGCTTGCTGAAACTTAGCCTGCGAACTTCCCTGTCGCTGGTAATCCTGTTGGGACTGCTATACAGCACCGCATCTGCCGGCTGCAGGGATTCCACAAAACCCCTTAGTGTTTCCATAGGATACTGGTTGCCCATACCATGCACCACCACCACCGCTATACGTTCTGTTGGCTGATTCATTGAGTTGAATTTTAGGTTGCAGATAATTGGTCAAATAAATGTACAGAATTTCTTTTTAGGCAGGTCAAAACTGCTGCAACTTTAAATGGTAGCCGGCAATAGCTGTGCACCCTGCCTTGGTTCAAGGCTGTTAAATGAGATATCATTGTGGTAAAGCTGTTCCAATGCTCTGGTAAGCTATCTTATCTTAACAGGCATACTTTGAAGAAGCTTGATGGGACGGTTTTCTTCCTGCGGATAAAACGAAGGGTCTTGCGGCACAACATACTCATCTGCTGCAGGGAGTTGTTAGCTGTAGCCGTAAAGCGACACTCTCTGGCATAGCCAGCATTTGAATTATGTAAGAACTTTGCATAATTGTGTAATGCTTTAGCCAACTATTAATCTATTTTTATAAGAATCTAAATAAATTTCAAACTCCTATGCATGCCGGCAGTGATTATAATAACTTCATTTCGGACAGGTCAATTTCAAAAGTTGGTTTTTGGTCTGGTCTAATTGCATTTATTGCTATCATTTCGTTTGGTATCGTTCAGACCTTACAAGTTCCAGGCTTGCTCACCTATCCGTTGGATGAAATCTTAATCTATGGGTTTTCTCTTTGTATAACAATTCCATTTATGCTTGAAATGCTGGCACTGCACCACATAACGAAGCCTGAGAAAAAATTCTGGAGCCATACAGCAGTTGTATTTACTATAATTTATGTTGTATTTGTAGTTGCTAATTATGTTGTTCAATTAGCAACTGTAATTCCAATGACAGTTAAAGGTCTCTCAAACGACATCATAATTCTTAAACAAACCCCACATTCGCTTTTTTGGGATTTTGATGCAGTAGGTTACATTGCAATGGGATTTGCAATATTATTTGCAGTGCCGGTATTTGAAAAACACGGTTTTCAAAAATGGGTTAGATATACTTTTCTCTTACATAGTTTTACAACTCCTTTAATTGTATTTGTTTATTTCTACCCAATTTTTTCCAACAAGTTATTGCTGGTTGCTGCACCTTGGGCAATTGCAGCGCCATTATCAATGCTGATGCTTTTTTTGATGTTTAAAAAATTACAGCGATGAAAAAAATAAAAGTTAAAAATATTTTGATTTCACTACTATTATTTCTTGGATTAGGTGCTCTCGGTGGTGGTGCATTAATCATTTCCCCCTCTGGTAAGTTGCTTGGTGGGTTACCAATATCTATTTTGAGCAATTCTCCTTTTTCTGATTTTCTTATTCCGGGTATTATCCTTTTTACAATTTTAGGTCTTTTCCCTTGTTTTATTTCCTATGCATTATTTAAGCAGCCAATTAATAGCATTGCTGAATATTTCAATATTTTTAAAGACATGTATTGGGGATGGACATACAGTGTCTATATAGCATTTGCCCTAATCATATGGATTCAAGTTGAAACAATGTACATTCAAGGTACAAGTTGGCTTCAAACATTTTATATGCTTTATTCTATTCCAATAATTTTTGTTGCATTACTTCCTCAGGTTAGGATTCATTACAAAAAACAAAAAAGCTAATAGTAGTGAAATTAAGTTTGGTTGAATTTCGATTATTTATACCAATAATTGGGTAAATAAATTTGCCCGTGAAATCAGGCAGGTAAGCAGAAGAACTTTTTGCTCAGGCAAAAAGAATATCCGCCGGGTAGTTTGACAAAAAAATAGATCGCTTACCAGAACCTGCTCAAATCTTTTAGCTGTGTTAAAAATTAAATTTCAAAAATTGGGAAAGCGACTCACCGGTATATTTATATCAATCTTATGCCTGGTCTCAGGGTTAATAAGGGCACAGGAAATTGAAGTAAAAACAGACTCTGGTAAAATTGAAAAAATAACAATTTATAAGGCACTAGCATTTACGAGCCTCTATTATGCCGGGTCCATATATCTGCTTAATAATATATGGTATAAAGACAAAGTAAGAGTTCCATTTCATTTTTATAATGATATCAAAGGGTATTTACAGGTTGACAAGTTTGGTCATATGTTTGGATCCTACGTTTATAGCTATATTGGTTACCACGGCTTATTACAATTGGGCGCTTCCAGAAAAGAGGCACTAATTTTAGGGTCAACTTTGGGATTTGTTCTTCAGTTTCCAATAGAAGTCATGGATGGAATACATGAGGGTTATGGTTTTTCGTGGGGCGATATTGCTGCTAATACAATGGGCTCTGTTCTTGTTTTTGGGCAAGAATTATTATTCAAGGAACAGTTAGTAAAGTATAAGTTCAGCTATTGGGAATCAAGTTATTCTAAAAACTCCAATGGGTATTACGGTGAAACAACAATGAATCGGTTATTAAAAGACTATAATGGTCATAGCTATTGGTTTTCAATACCTGTTAATAAGATTATTTGCAAAAAGCATTTACCAGCATGGTTTAATATTGCGTTTGGATATGGAGCAAATGGAATGTATGGAGAATTTGATAATGTTACAAGTTATAATGGTGTTACTATACCTGCAACAGAACGCTACCGGCAATATTTATTATCACTTGATATAGATTGGACTAGAATCAAAACCAAATCGAAGTTGCTAAAGTTAGTTTTTAAAGGGATGACATTTATCAAATTACCATTTCCTACTTTGGAATATAACTCCAAAGGTAAATTTAAAGGATACTGGATTTACTAGTGGGGCAAACATGATGCCGACAGAAGAACGGCAGCAGCTAATGAAAGTATTGGCAAAAGCTGGACGGAAGTCCTATTTCCCAGCCTTCGCCAATACCTGGTCGGAAGGTGCACGTTGACATTTATTGGGATAACCGGGACAATTAAAAATGACGGATTGCAATGCTGATGATAAATTCCTTACCTTTCTTACTCGATTAATCATGGCTGCCACTATTCTGCCGGTTTTCCTCCCTTTTTAAACTCCTTTAAACACCGTACTTATTTTCGTAATCTTTAAAACCAAAATAAGCAAAATGAAAAAAGCACTTTTAGTGTTGACAGCCGCTGCCATGTTTGCAGCCTGCAACAATGAGAAAAAAGATGAAGCAAAAACGGCTGAGCCTGCCAAAGTCGCTGTAAAACTTCCTTACTCAGCCAATTATTCGGAATCTTTTGAAATGGGCAACCCTGCCTATTCTGCCATGATAGAACAGGGTAGCTGGAAAGACTGGGAAACCAATAAGATGGATAATATGAAAACCTGGGTGGCTGATAGCATCATTGCTTACCAGTCTGACAATACAAGGGTGAAGGGTGCCGATAGCCTGATGGCCAACTGGAAAAGGGGACGGGCTAATTACACTGCTGTAATTGATTCGATTGATGCGGTAATACCCGTGTACAGCACAGATAAAAAGGAAAATTGGGTATTGGTTTGGGCAACAGAGATCCATACGGATACCAAGGGAAAGAAAGATACGGTGGCAACAATGGAAACATGGCGTATCAATAAGGATGGCAAAGCTGATAGGGTGTATCAGTTTGACAGGGCCAACAGGAAAAAATAAATTGTTGGATCACTTAATCATTAAACCCCTGCCGGATGGCGGGGGTTTTTTCAGTTCAGCTCGAGTCCGTTTTGTGCCATCCTGGGTATGCGTTAAAAATAGTATGCCTGGCATCAACAACAAACCGGTTCCGGCAACCGGCGCTCCTGGGTTACCTGCTGTAAATTGGGGAAACATAAAAGCCGAAGCGATAAAATTCTGTTGTAAAATAGAATAACAGCAAATATCCCTTCGGCTCTATGCAATACCTTATTTCGAACTTAATTCGGGCTTATATATCATCAACTCACTCCAGCGCCTTTCCACTGCATCGGCATAATCTTTCAAATAAACATCCCAGGAACCTGGGCCATTCACTGTATTATATCTTTCGGCCATAGGTTTACGATAATCAGCAGCCAATTCCTTTAACCCGTTTTTTAAACGGTTCACAGTGATATAGCCTGGGTCTCCGGAAGCCGTTAAGGAATATACTGCTACCGATTCTCCGCCCGCTTCCCATACTTTTTTCAATCTCTTGATCAGGTCATTCACTGCACTAACCTTGCCCGGCTTTGCTGTCATGTGGTTGATCGTGATCTTGTTGGCATAATCTGTCAGTTGCACCGTGCTCAGGTCGGCTTCAAAAGAATAATAACTGTTGGAATACTGGTTGGTGATCAGGGGGGCTACATTGAGATTCCAATCGGTCATGTGCGCTGTACTGATATCTCCCCTTCCATCTATGGATGCCCAGTCACTTGGTCCTTCTGTGATCATGTATCCGCCTGCATCCGGCCCTGTTTCAATGGTCCATACCCGCCAGTGCCAGTCGCCGGTATGGTATTTCTTGGCATGTGCACCAAGGGCTTTTTCAAATGCCTGCACTTTATCCGGCTTGCAGAAATAACGGCTTGCATCTAAAACGGTTTTTGATTGGCTGATGCTCAGTAAAGGAGTGAGCAACAGCAGGAAAAATAACTTTCTCATGAGAATAAAATTTTTAATGATGAATAGATGAAGGTGCGTTCTAAAGGGAAGGGAAGAAGGTATAAGGTAAAAACATTTTGGCTGAATTCAAAGTATTACCTTAATTAATTACTATTATACCTTCCGGACCTTCTGGTCAGCCCATTCAGCCCACTTGTATCATCAATTGAAAGAACAATTGTGGGATACCCAATAGGCTACCAATTCATTAGGCTGCTGTATTTGTACTATTATTCACGTTATGGCTTAGACGCTTTCTCAGTAAAATGGTAAAGCTTGCCTGCCTGCCAGGGAGGGATTTTATCCCAGTCTGATTCTTCCGTGAAAATTTCAAAATTCCAGGCCGGTTCTCCACAATGAACTTGCATCAAAGCTGTGGAACCCGGAGCTATGCAGGAAAGCTATTTAAATGCATATCATCCGGGTTGCAGCGGGTCATCTAACGGCAGCCACTTCGGGGAATTCTTTAATTTATAGTGTGGGTGAAATTAAAAAGGACACCAGGAGTAGAAGGAAAGCGTTTGTTACAGGTAATCTATCCCCGGGTAAATAAAATGCTTGTTGCAGCAGTAATAAAGGGCAGCAGGAAGGAGGGTTGTGTCACTAAAACTAATTTTTTTATTGGATGCAGCTAACCACCAGTAATAAAACAGGTGCAGGCGGTTACCTTACTTCTTCCCTGATAGTAATAAATCAAATCCTGCCTTGATGATTACCATTGCTCCCGGCGCTATAGTCAAACTCCGGCAATTGGCGTTAGCCGTTACCGTAGGATAGTTAGTTGCACCGTTGTCAATCTGTACATCCGTATTTTCATCGGGTAGGGTATTGCAACTCCAGTTTGCCGGATTTCCCCAGGTGGTATCGGATAAGCCGGTCCAGGTATCTGAAAATTCTATTGTAAAAACGTTGCTGTAAATGCCATCCACCAAACAGGTATACTGGGTGCCCCGCCAGCTGGAAGGGATATTATTCAAATGCAGCGATGGCGTAGTTGAACCGCTATAATTGGCATTATCAGTAATATTGGAAAATAGGGTAGTCGTGCTTGTTTGCCATTGGTATTGATTACCCGTCAGGTTACACACGATCGTGCTGTTGGCAATGCTGGGGCAAAGTGGAATAGTAACTGGATGATACACAGTTACCCGCATATTATCAGCCATGAAGATAACTCCATAGTCCTGGCAGGTGGGCGGCCGGCTGTCGTAGTGAACCACCACGTTGTTGAAGCCCTGCGGAAAACCACAGCGCAGGGTGTCCACTGGCCAGGTGCCCGGGTTGCCGGCAGTTTTGGTGTTGGTGCCAACAAAACGGCTGTTCATATAGGCGGTCACCCGCATGGTGGCCGCATCATCACAGCCCAGTTCCTGGCACGAGTACATGATGGAGAAATCGGTGAGCGTTGAGTCAAAACTGATGAGCAGGTCTG
>JAYVUL010000336.1:0-11094 GCA_043787935.1 Chitinophagaceae bacterium
GCTATTCAATAAATATATTTCAATGGCGCTGCCCTATTAATTCCGGTTGCCAATATTTCAAAGCCGTAAGCCAAAAAGGGAAAAACGCTCATTTATATGGGCCTGCATAGTGTAACCAGGCTTATCCCTTATTACTTTTTTTCATCTTCGGTTTAGGAAGTGCTTCTTTGGTTACACTGCGTTCGCCATTTAAAGTACCAGCCAGCTTAACAGCTGCAAAGGCATTTAACAGCCCCCCGGTTTTGCTCAGCTCACTCAGCTTTGTCTTTTCCTGCGTTCCGGGGATGTTTACATCAATATCCGGAGCCGAGGCTGATTTTTCAATAACATATTTTAATTGTGCAGCGCTAAGTGTAGGAAAGTATTCCAACAATAATGCAGCAGTTCCGGCCACTACCGGGCAAGCCATACTGGTACCGGATAATTTACCATAAGTGTTGCCACCAGGCAAGGTAGCATATATCTGCACACCGGGTGCAAATACATCCACATCGCGTTTGCCGTAATTACTGAAACTGGCAGTAAGGCCACCATTTTTGGGATCGCCACTGGCACCTACAGTTATCCAGTTGCCTGCTCTTTTTCCATCCAAATAATTTACTGTGGGGAAGTTGTCGGTGCTGTCAACATTTTTGGCATCATTACCTGCGGCATGTACCAGCAATACCCCTTTCTTTTCAGCGTATTTTACAGCATCATCTACCCATTGTTTTTCAGGAGAAAAATCTTTACCAAAACTCATGCTCACTATCTGTGCGCCGTTATCAACGGCATACCGGATTGCGTTGGCAATGTCTTTGTCATGTTCATCACCATCAGGCACGGCACGTATCATCATGATACGCACATTATCAGCGATACCATCGCCTCCTTTGCCATTATTTCTTACTCCTGCGATAATGCCCGAACAGTGAGTGCCGTGCATGGGGGTATTGGCCATAATATCATTGTTGCCATAACTGCGGTCATTGATATTCGTTTCATCATCCTGTACAATTTCCTTACGGTATTCTTTTGGTGGATTATTGGCAGCGTCAGCTTTTCTGAGCTGGCCTTCAAATTCCTCCACTATTTGTTTGTTGGTGATATCGCTGGTGCCATTCCCCTTGCACAATTGCATCAAAAAGCCTTTTGTTTTTTTGGCGTCAGCATTTTCTGTAGTGTATTTCTCAAGGTCATTGCAACTGTATTCTGCCTTACCTAAATCTTTTGCAATCACGGTATCGCCCTTTAAAAAATTAGGCAACATCTTTTTCATGAATGCCACTTCAGCAGGGTTTACATCACCCACTATTTTTTGCTGCGCCTTTTTAAATAATTCTATTTCTGTTTTGTCTGCCGGGCTTGCTGTTGAGTCATCCGGCACCAGGCTGCCGTATTTTATTTTTAATTTATTGTACACCCTCGCAGCCTCATAGCTATCCTCTTTTACATTGCGGCCATCTTTGCCGCCCAAAAAATTCCAGCCATGCACATCATCTATATAACCGTTCTTATCATCATCAATGCCATTGCCTGGAATTTCTTTTTTGTTTGTCCACAATACTGGTTTCAGGTCTTCGTGCAGGGTATCAATACCGCTGTCAATAACGGCTACCAGCACCTGGTTACTTTTTAATTTTTTACCTTTTAAAAAACTGTACGCTTTATCAAGGCTGATGCCATAATAACCGGTGCTGTCTTTATCTAACTGGTGCCAGTTTTTAGGCACTTCTTCCTTTGACTTTTGACCAAAAGCAATGGTGCCCACCAACAGTGCTGCACTTAACAAGTAAACGTTTTTTATCATTATACGATTTTTTATTAGGGTTGCAATTTATTATAATGGCAGCATATAAAAATGCCTGTTGCAAAAAAAGACGGTTATTTAGGCAAATTGTAACAGTTTTACAACAAAAAGGATTGTACAAAATAATTATCAGGCAGGTTAAGCGGGAGCGGAATATTTTTCTCAAAAAAACCGAAGATAGTGCTGCCACTGCCGCTCATGGCTGCATAAATGGCACCGGCACGATACAATGATTCTTTTATTTCGGATAAGCCGGGATGCTGTAAAAAAACAGGGCCCTCAAAATCATTTGCCAATTCATTTTTCCAGCTTTGCAACGGCTGGCTGATGATGGCTTTCAGGCTTTTTCTATTGTATGCATCCGCATTGGTTTGAAGGTTCTTTAATTGACCAAATGCCCACCCGGTGTTGATATGAATACCCGGATTGATCAAAACCAACTGGAAACCGGTGAGCCTAACTTTTACCGGTTCAAGTATTTCACCTCTTCCGGTGGCATAACATGGCTGGTTAATAATAAAGAAGGGGCAATCGCTCCCAAGCAGCATTGAATAGCTGATCAGCTGATCCGCAGACAGGTTAAGTGAAAATTTTTCATTTAACAGTTGTAAAGTAAAGGCGCCGTCTGCCGAGCCACCACCTAAGCCCGCACCAGAAGGTATGGCCTTGTGCAGGTGCATTTGTATGGCTGGTATTTGAGGGAAAGCATTTTTTAAAAGCTGATACGCTTTTATACAAATATTATCCGCTGCTTTTCCTTCTATGACATCTCCGGACTGGGTAAAAGCAATTTCCTGCACCTGTTGATCACCTGTTACCCTGGTAATTTCCAGCACATCCATTAAAGGAACAGGAAAAAAAACGGTTTCTATATTGTGGAAACCGTCAGCTCTTTTATCAAGGATGTGCAGGCCTAAGTTTATTTTACAATTCGGGAAGACAACCATTTAATTGATAATTGATAATGGTTTAGTTGATAATTGCTTACTGTTATACGGGTATCCAGAAGGAGGTTAATTGATAATTGAAAAATCGGATAATTGAAAAATCTTTATAAGGCGGGCCATAAGCAGAAACTACAGGCAGCTTACGCTGAAAAAATTATCCCTGCCCGGATGAATTGTTCAGGCGGGAATTATCAACAACATAATTATCAATTATTTTTTATCAACTATTTTTCCCGGTTATTAATTTCGTCCCTGATGGCGATGGCCTTGATGTAATCCTCATGTTCCAGCACTTCACTCAGCAGGGTATTCAGTTCCTGCAGGGAAAGGGATTTCAGGTCTTCCCGGCTGGCTCCAGTTTCAGAAGTTATGGGCGTATCTGCTTTCTTTTTCTTTTCGTCGTTATCCATTAGTATGCCGGCACTTTCCAATATATTGTCATAAGTAAAAATAGAGCAGCCAAACCGAACGGCAAGGGCAAGTGCATCAGATGTACGGGAATCAATTTCTACGGTATCATTTTCGCTGCTGCAAACCAGTTTGCTGTAAAATATCCCTTCCTGCAAATCGTTGATCACCACTTCGTGCAGCTCCACATTAAAAGCCAGCATAAAATTTTTCATCAAATCATGTGTCAATGGGCGGCTTGGGCTCATACGTTCCAACGCCACAGCAATGGCCTGGGCTTCAAACCCGCCAATTACAATGGGTAACCTTCGTAAACCATTTACTTCACCAAGCACAACTGCATAAGAATGCGTTTGGGTAATGCTGTGAGAGAGTGCTACTATTTCCAGTTCTATTTTTTTCATAAACGATTTACGAAACTAAGGCATTTTTTAATAGATAACTTATTCTTTTGGCTTTGATATTGGGGTTCTTATGGGTTGAGTGGGTATTTTTTCACCGTGCGTTTTTTTGGAGGCGGTTTTTTTTACCAGTTTCGCCTTTTGCGATATCATTTGCACCACACTATCTGCCGGCCTTTGCACTACTTTATCTATTGAATCAGCCTTAATTTGTGTGGAGTCTTCAGGCATGTAAGAGCGGTTGATTTCCAATTGCAGACCGGTTAAAGCAAAAACAGTATCAGTAACCGGTTGTTCCTTTACAGCAATCGGGCTGAGTTCAACATTTAATTCTCCCCAGCCATGACCCAGGTTCATTTGCACTCCCATTCCTACCCTGGTGCCATTGGTAAAAAAGGGTACCATATCAATATTGCTGTATTCGTTTTTAACCTTAAAAAATAGTGAATCGGCATACCAGAAATAAAAAGGGTTAAAAGCCATGTATTCATTTCTGCTTGTATCGGTTGTAATATAAGCAGCGCAGGAATAACCAAGCAACTGTTTATTTTTTTCCGGTAATGGCTTTATCGCAGGCATCCTGTCCATATTTTTATCCAAAATATTGTTGGCCCTGTAAGTTTTTGCCCTGGCATTGATGTAATAAACAATACCTTTTTCAAAATCCAGCAGCACGCTTTCTTTTCCATCCCTGGCGCTGTCAAGGTTTTTATAATCTGCTTTTATTTTTTGGTTGCCAAAGTATGCTGTGATCACAGCACTTTCACCCGGGCTGCCGGAATTGATTTTGTATATAATCTTTCCTTCAAAGTTTTTTTGTGCAAAAATTGAATTGACAATCAGCAAAAGGATAGTATTGATCCAGAGGGTTTTCATCTAATTGTATTTTCCCATTTATAAAAAAACCACAGTGATTGTTTTGTTTGATTATAATTAAAAAGAGTTGAATAAAGGTATTCAGTACAAGTGAGTGACACTGCGATGTTCAGCAAAGACCAACTGCCCGGTTCAAAAAAACTACACGCCTTTCAGTTTCTTTATCGCCGCTGTAATCTTCGGCACCACCTCAAATGCATCACCCACGATACCATAATCCGCCGCTTTAAAGAAAGGAGCTTCGGGGTCTTTGTTGATCACTACAATTGTTTTGCTTCGGTTTACACCGGCCAGGTGCTGTATGGCTCCGGAAATACCAATGGCAATGTAAAGATTTGGTGCAATGGCGATGCCGGTTTGCCCTACGTGCTCATGATGGGGACGCCAGTGAATATCAGCCACCGGCCGGCTGCAGGCAGTGGCTGCACCCAGTACTTTGGCTAGATCCGTTACCAATCCCCAATTTTCCGGGCCTTTCAATCCACGTCCGCCACTTACTACAATTTCGGCTTCGGTCAGCGGAACTTCGCCTTCTACCTTACTGGTTGCCGTTACCTGCACTTTCGGGGCATCAACGGCAACAGCCAGTTCATTTACTGCAGCGGTTCCTTCCCCTGTGGCAACAGAATAAGCATTGGGGTTTAATGCAATAATTTTTATGGGAGTGTTAATGGAAACATTCGCAAATGCTTTTCCACTAAATACATTCTTCTTTACAATAAAGCCCCGTCCGGCCTGGTCATCCGGGCGGGCATTGCTGGTATCCGGTAATGCCACTGCTCCGGTTACCAGGCCCGCTTTCAATCTTACGCTCAAGCCCGGTGAAACAGCCTTGCCAACTAAGTTATTGGAGAAAATAACTACGGTGGCTCCACTTGCTGTAACAGCTGCCGCGATCACCTTTATATAAACCTGCACATCCAACTGGTTAAGCGATGCATTGCTTACGGTGTGCACTTTGGTTACACCATATTTACCTAACGCTGCCAGGTCTTCACTAACGGTTCCCAATACGATTGCTTCTGCAGTTGTACCAGTTTGAGCAGCCAATTTTGCTCCGTAACAAATTGCTTCCAGGGATGCTTTCCGGATGTGGCCATCGGCCTGGTCTAAAAAAATTAATACACTCATATAATTGATAATTTGTTAATTGATAATTCCCGCCTGAACGATTCATCCGGGCAGGGATAATTTTTTCGGTGGCAGCTCCCGGTTTTTAATTTTCAACTTACTTGTTTTCACACTTGCTATCAGCATTTTTAATAATTCTTCACAATCTTTACTTAGCGATTCATACATTTTTTTAGTTAAAAAATCGGTAGCAACCAATAAGTCAAGCCAGTATTTTGATTCATTTGCTTCCTTTAATCCAATATTTAATTTATGTATAAAATCTTTTGTGCTTTCTGCATGTTCTGCTTCCCGTATTAAAGCACCGATTGAAGTACCGCTTCTTATTAATTGTTGTGAAATGATATACTCTCCATGCTCTTTCTTCAGGTATTTATAAAGATTCACGATTCTTACAGCAAATGAAAAACTTTTCTCTTTTAAAATATTCTGTTTCATAATTGACATGATTTAAAGATTTTAAATAATAATGCTACTCTTCAAAGTAAGAAAATTATTAATTATCCCATTATCAATTATCAATTAAAAAACTTTTGCCTCTTCGTGCAGAAGTCTCACCAGTTCCTCCGGGTTTTCGGAGGAAACTAATTTTACTCCGGCTTTTGCAGGAGGCAAATCAAAACTTGCAATAGAGGTTAATGCTTCAACAGCAACGGGCTCCACCACTTTTAATGGTTTGCTTCTTGCTCCCATAATACCTTTCATATTGGGGATGCGTTGTTCTGCCATTCCTTTCTGGCAACTCACTACTACCGGTAATACAGCCTTATTTGTTTCTTCACCACCATCTATTTCTCTTACCACGGTTACACTGTTTCCTTCCAGGTCGAGTTTGGTAGCTAATGACAGGTAAGGCATATCCAGCAATTCAGCCACCATTCCTCCTATTGAAGAACCATTGTAGTCAATCGTTTCTTTACCGGTTAAGATTAGATCGTAGTTCCCTTCTTTGGCAACGGCTGCGATTTGTGAGGCGATATAGAAACTGTCGTGGACGTCTGCATTTATCCTGATGGCTTCTTCACCACCCAATGCCAGGGCCTTTCTTATAATGGGGTCATTATCCGGGCCCCCGGCCGTTACCAGATGGATCAGGGTGGACGCATCTGCTTCCTTGAGTTCAATGGCCCTTACCAATGCATACCATTCATCATAAGGGTTAATGATCCATTGTACCCCATCACCGGCAAATTTCGTGTTGTTATCTGTGAAGGCTATTTTTGCGGTGGTATCAGGTGTTTTACTGATACAAACTAAAATTTTCATTAAGAAGAAATTTTGAATCGTTAAAAAGGTTGTTTATGCAACTAATACAAAGGTAATGGTTGTAAAGATATAGTGATTAAAAAAACCAACAAATATTTGTACCATGAGCAGGATAGAAAAATTACTGGAGTATATGAAGACGTCTGACAAGGACAGTTTTCTGCAACATGCGCTGGCGCTGGAATACATCAAGATCGGCGATGATGAGGAAGCCCGTAAGCTCTTCAACGAAATTTTACTCAGGGAGCCAACCTATGTTGGATCCTATTATCATTTGGGTAAATTGTTAGAGCGGGTAGCTGACTTTGACCGGGCTATCCGGGTGTACACAAGAGGGATGGAAGAAGCCAAAAAAGCCGGGGATATGCATTCGTATAATGAGTTGATGGGGGCACTGGAAGATTTGGAGGAGTGAGGTTAGAAAGTTGAAAGTTAAAGATTGAAAGTTAAAGTTGAAGATTTTTCAAATTAGCACCCACCAGAAAGATGTTGAGTGGCGGCATTAGCAAATTATCACAGTAGCACATTAGCAAATTATTCACCATGCAGTATGTAAGGATGCCGATAGAAATGGAAAGCCCGGAGGAGATGGGCTATGATACCATTCAATACAACCTGAGCGAAAGTTCGGTGGCAGACCTTACCCTGGCAGATATTGGCCCGTTGAATAACAGTTTCAAATTAGGGTACACCGATCATAAAGGCAAACCAGAACTCAGGCAGTTACTGGCAACACAATACAACGATGTACAGCCTGGTGAAATACTCCTTACCTGCGGCGCTGCAACGGCATTGTTTATGGTGAATACAGCATTGCTTACTGCCAGCGACCATTTGATAGTGTTGCACCCCAACTATGCCACCAACATTGAAGTGCCTAAAGCCATCGGATGCAGCATAGCTTATATCCACCTGCAGATAGAAAATAGATGGGCAGTAAGTATTGATGCCATTGCCGATGCCATCACTCCTGAAACAAAACTCATCAGCATCACTTCGCCGCACAATCCAACAGGCATGGTGCTTGAGGAAGATGAATTAAAAAAGCTTATCGCATTGGCAGAAGAAAAAAACATTCACCTGCTGGTAGATGAAACCTACCGTGATATTTGTTTTAACACCCCCTATCCCATTGCCGCTTCCATGAGCAATAAAATAATCAGCATTTCCTCCTTATCAAAGGCTTATGGTTTGCCGGGACTGAGAATAGGATGGCTGGTAACAAAAGATAAGAGTTTATTTGAAAAATTACTGGCAGCAAAGGAAATGATTCACATAACCAACAGCGCACTGGATGAAGAAGCCTGTTTTTCTTTTTTGCAAAAAAAGGATTTTTGGAAAAAGAAAATTAATCAACAGGCTCTTGAAAACCTGTCCATACTCAAGGCATGGCTGGAAAGGGAAAACCGCCTGGAATATGTTTTGCCCAAAGGAGGGGTGGTTTGTTTTCCTGCCATAAAAAAAGAATTGGGAATTGATTGTAATTTATTTTACCAGGCATTGTTTGCAACCTATGGAACCATGGTGGGGCCGGGCCATTGGTTCAATATGCCGGACCGGTATATGCGCATCGGTTTTGGGTGGATTGATAAAGCAACCTTAACAACAGGGCTTGATAATATCAGTAAGTGCCTGGATGATTGCAGTAATAAGCCCTGCATGGTTCAAATGCCGCAATAAAGGTTATGGATAAAATGTTCCCAAAAGGCATACCCCAAAAAGAAGGAATCAATATTGTTACCCTGAGAAACCTTTTCCGGCAACGTTCCAAAAATTTGGGAAAGCCAAAACAAAATTACTTCCCCCCTTGTTAGGAAAGGTTATTAAGTGGTTACTAACATTGGTTCCTTCAAACGTAAACAGGCTGAAGTGGTATGGTTTATCACCCTAACTTTGCAGCACTTTTTTAAACTTCAATTTGTAGCATACGATGAATCTTTTTGAGCAACAACAAAATGAATTTGCAGGCAGGCATATTGGCCCCAATGAAAATGAAACCAGGACAATGCTGTCGGCTATTGGTATGGATTCACTGGAAGAACTGATCAGCAATACTATCCCGGATGCCATCAGGATAAAAGGCGACCTCGACATTCCTGCAGCAGTGAGTGAATCTGAATACCTGGGCGAGCTGAGAAAAGTAGCAGCAAAAAACAAACTGTTTAAAAGTTATATCGGGCAGGGCTATTATGACACCATCACCCCCAGCGTGATTTTGAGAAATGTTTTTGAGAACCCGGGCTGGTACACTCAATACACGCCTTACCAGGCAGAGATTGCACAGGGTCGTTTGGAAAGCCTGCTGAATTTTCAAACTATGGTAAGCGACCTTACTGCGCTGCCTATTGCCAATGCCAGTTTGCTGGATGAGGCCACTGCAGCGGCAGAAGCGATGGCGATGTTGTTCAACCATAAAAATAAAGACCACGACCATATTACCGCACCTAAGTTTTTTGTGGATGAAGCCATTTTTTCACAAACAAAGGAAGTGCTGGCCACAAGGGCGGCACCTATCGGGATAGAACTGGTGACGGGCAATTACAGCACCGCCGCATTGGATGAATTATACTTTGGTGCCATCATTCAGTACCCGGACAGCAATGGATCGGTCAATGATCACCGGGAATTTATAAAAGAGGCACATGCCGTAAATGCAATGGTGGTAATGGCTACCGATTTACTGGCGCTGACCTTACTAATTCCCCCGGGCGAATTAGGCGCTGATGTAGCGATTGGCTCCTCGCAACGCTTTGGTGTTCCGCTGGGATTTGGTGGCCCGCATGCGGCCTTCTTTGCTACTTCGGACGACTTTAAACGAAATATTCCAGGAAGGATCATTGGAGTGAGCATTGATGCCCAGGGCAACCGCTGTTTACGAATGGCTTTGCAAACAAGGGAACAGCATATACGCCGGGAAAAAGCTACCAGCAACATTTGCACGGCACAGGCGCTGCTGAGCAACATGGCGGCAATGTATGCCGTTTATCATGGGGCCGGTGGGCTTAAAAATATTGCAAAAAGAGTGAGCACCCTTACTCAAACATTAAGTGATGAACTGAGTGAGCTTGGTTTTGAAAATGCAAACAGGTATTATTTTGATACCATTAAAATAGCCGTTCAAAATACGGCAGCAATAAAAGCAGCGGCAGAACGGAGGGAGATCAATTTTTTTTACCACAATGATTTTGTTGGCATTTCCATTGATGAAACCACCTCCCAGCAGGATATCCTTAACATACTGGATGTATTTGCCAGTTCCATCAATATTGATACGGCTTCTGCCACTTTCAATTCGGATGATACCTTAGAAAATATTCCCTTTGGGTTAACGCGGACTTCTGGTTTTCTGCAACACCCGGTATTTAACACCCACCACAGCGAAAGCCAGATGATGCGGTACATTAAATTTTTAGAGAATAAAGACCTCAGTTTAAATACCTCCATGATCAGCCTCGGAAGTTGTACGATGAAGCTGAATGCTGCAACAGAACTGATTCCTGTGAGTTGGCCGGAATTCAGCAAACTGCACCCGTTTGCACCTGCTTCACAAACGGAAGGGTACCGGCAGATCATTAAAGAATTGGAAAATTACCTGAGCGCCATCACTGGTTTTGCGGCTACTTCATTGCAGCCTAACAGTGGCGCACAGGGTGAATATGCAGGGCTGCTTACGATTCGGGCCTACCATGCATCAAGAGGGGAAGCCCACCGCAATGTAGTGCTCATTCCTGTTTCGGCACATGGTACCAATCCGGCCAGTGCAATTATGGCAGGCATGAAAGTGGTAGTAACCAAATGTGATGAGGCAGGTAATATTGATGTGGATGACCTGAAAGCAAAAGCTGCTGAACATGCCAATGACCTGGCGGGGCTGATGGTTACTTATCCTTCCACACATGGTGTATTTGAAGAAAGCATCAAAGAAATCTGCAACATCATTCACCAAAATGGCGGACAGGTATATATGGATGGTGCCAACATGAATGCACAGGTTGGCTTAACAAGCCCGGGTATGATCGGCGCTGATGTGTGCCATCTGAATTTGCATAAAACATTCGCTATACCCCATGGTGGCGGAGGACCGGGTGTGGGGCCGATCTGTGTGGCGGAACAACTGGTGCCGTTCTTACCGGCCACAGAATACAGGCAACAGGTAACAGGTAAAGGTCCTGGCGATAGCCTGTCGCCGGTGGCCGGTGGCAGGGTTTCTGCTGCTCCTTATGGCAGCGCAAGCATCCTGCTCATCAGCTATGCTTACATAAAATTGCTTGGGGCA
>JAYVUL010000337.1:0-2636 GCA_043787935.1 Chitinophagaceae bacterium
GTGGAGTATATTATACAAAAGGCAAAGCCGTTACCTGTAAATATTTACCCCGTTGGCGCTGTTACAAAAAATGCGGAAGGCAATGACCTGGCTGAAATGTACGACATGAATCAGTCTGGCGCTATCGCCTTTAGTGATGGTACCAATCCTGTTCAAAGCAGTGGTTTACTGATAAAGGCACTGCAATATGTAAATGCTGTTAGCGGCACCATTATCCAGTTGCCGGATGACAGGAGCATTGCTGCAAATGGATTGATGAACGAAGGGATTGTATCAACACAACTGGGCCTGCCCGGAAAACCTGCCATGGCAGAAGAACTGATGGTAGCAAGGGATATTAAACTGGCCCGTTACACTGGCAGCCGTTTACACTTTACCGGCGTTACTACGGCTAAAAGCCTGGAATATATTAAAAGGGCTAAGGAAAGCGGCATCCGGATTACCTGTTCGGTTACTCCTTATCATTTATTTTTTTGTGATGAAGACCTGGCAACTTATGATACCAACCTAAAAGTAAATCCGCCGCTGCGAATAAAAGCCGATAGGGATGCTTTACTAAAGGGCTTGTTGGATGGAACTGTTGATTGTATTGCATCGCACCATATTCCCCAGAATTATGATGGCAAGGTTTGTGAATTTGAATATGCAAAAAATGGCATGACCGGTTTGGAGAGTCTGTTTGGAACGGTGTGGTCAATCGTGTATGGTCAATGGCCAATAGGGCATTTGATTGAGCGGTTAAGTGTTTCACCAAGGGTGATATTTGGCCTTTCTTTGCCTGAAATAAAAGAAGGGGCCGCTGCTTCGCTAACTTTATTTGATCCTTCAGCAGAATATATTTTTGATGAAACAATGATCGCTTCCAAATCTAAGAACTCGGCTTTTGTGGGCAAACAACTAAAAGGTAAAGTGATCGGTATAATTAATAAAAACCAGTTGGTACTGAATAAATGAAACAATTAAAAGCGCAGCATATTGGATTGATAACAGGAGTTGTAATGATTGCTGCATCTGTAATATTTTTCTATGTATTACATCTTCCTGCTGTAAGCAAATCTCAATTGGTAGTTTACAGCATTTATTCAGCAGGTGTTATTGGCAGCTTATTGCTCTTTCACAATAGTGCTGTAGGAGATAAAAAATTTAAAGATTATTTTTCCGAAGGATTCAAAACATTTATTGTAGTGGTCTTATTTATGGCGGTTTATACATTTATTTTTGTCAAAATAAATCCGTCAATTATTGGCAATTTTATTATTGAAAATAATAAATTACTTTCGGCACAGGGCAATCGTACTCCTGCTGAAATAGCTACCAACGCAGATAAAATAAGGTCAGCTTTTTTATTGACAATGGTTATGGGCGCAATAATTACTTACCTGATAATTGGGGCGTTGATATCAATTATTGGTGCAGGTTTTTTAAGCCGGAAGAAAGCCGGCAATTACTAAAAGAGCTGTAGTTTAATTTGCTGAGTAAAGAACAAAAAGTACAAGTGAGTGACACAACGATGCTGAGCAAAGAATCAATTGCCGGTAACATAATTTTTTAAATAAAACCACTGAAAGTGGTTATTGGTTTATGGATATATCAATAGTAGTTCCGCTTTTTAATGAAGATGAATCGCTGCCTGAACTGGCTGCCTGGATAGACCGTGTAATGACGGCTAATCATTACCGTTATGAAGTGATCATGGTAGACGATGGCAGCAATGATAATTCCTGGAAGGTGATTGAGGAACTGGCTGCAAAAAATAATTCCATAAGAGGGATAAAATTCCAGCGTAACTACGGTAAAAGTGCTGCCCTGAATGAAGGATTTAAAGCAGCGCAGGGTGAGGTGGTGATTACCATGGATGCAGATATGCAGGACAGCCCCGATGAGATACCGGAACTGCGTAAAATGATCATGGAAGACGGCTTTGACATCGTGAGCGGCTGGAAGAAAAAGCGCTTTGATAACAAACTGACAAAAAATTTACCTTCTAAATTATTTAATTCTACCGCCAGCAAGGTAAGCGGTATTAAGTTACATGATTTTAACTGCGGACTGAAAGCCTACAAAAACAAAGTGGTGAAAAGCATTGAAGTGTATGGTGAAATGCACCGCTACATCCCCTTGCTTGCCAAGTGGGCAGGCTTTAGGAAAATTGGTGAAAAGGTGGTGGAGCACCGGGCCAGGAAATACGGTGTTACCAAATTTGGCTGGAGCCGTTTTGTAAATGGTTTCCTTGACCTGTTCTCTATTATGTTCATGGGGAAGTTTGGTAAAAAACCGATGCACATTTTTGGGCTCTGGGGCAGCATTGTTTTTTTTGTGGGCTTTTGTATCTGGATATACCTGTTTATAGCCAAATTCTTTTTTGCCCAGTTTAATATGACGGACAGGCCGCTTTTTTACGTTGGCATTATTTCACTGGTGATTGGTACACAACTTTTTTTAGCAGGGTTTTTAGGAGAGATGATCGCCAGGAATTCTTCGGACAGGAACCATTATTTGGTAGAAAAGAAGTTGGGTTTTTAATTACTCCAATTGACATGAATTACGCTGATAAACGATCTAAATATTATTCCACTGTTGACCCAGGAAAATAAATCAATTATAATCATCGGCCCGGCACATCCGCTACGTGGCGG
>JAYVUL010000338.1:0-3550 GCA_043787935.1 Chitinophagaceae bacterium
GTGGAGTATACAAAGATAAATGCCAATGGCCATGAGGGGATATTGGTGGCCGTGATAAAACAGCCCAATGCCAACCTGCTGGCGGTATCTACTGCCATGCAGGAAAAGATAAAAGAATTGAAAAAAATTCTTCCCACGGGAATCACTATTCAGCCTTATTATATCCAGGCTGATTTTGTAAATGAATCTATCAAAAGCGTGAGCGACAGTTTGTGGATGGGCTTATTGCTCGCCATCATGGTGGCGGTAATATTCCTTCGGTCAGCAAAAGCCAGTGCCACCATCCTGGGTATTATTCCGGTTACACTTGGCCTAACGATAATGGTATTGTATGCCATCGGTTACACATTTAATATCATGACTTTGGGGGCTATTGCCGCTGCTATTGGATTGATCATAGATGATGCCATTGTAGTAGTGGAGCAAATTCACCGCACCCATGAAGAACATCCGGAGGAAACAAATTCCACCATTGTCCGTAAGGCTATTCATTATTTATTTCCGGCAATGGTAGGGTCTTCCATCAGTACCATTGTAATTTTTGTTCCGTTTATGTTAATGAGCGGGGTGGCAGGGGCATATTTTAAAGTGATGACGGATACGATGATTATTACGCTGGTCTGTTCCTTTTTTACAACATGGATTGGGTTGCCGGTAGTATATTTATTATTGGGTAAACATAAAAGGCATCCTCAAAAAACTTCACCTGGGCAAACGGCTAAAATAAAAAATGTTCACAAAGTAAAAAGCCAGCGCTGGGTTTCCTTCTTTATTCATAAACCGTATATCAGTTTTATGATAATGGCTGCGTTGGCACTGTCCGTTTATTTTATTCTTCCAAAATTGGCAACTGGTTTTTTGCCGGAGATGAATGAAGGAAGCATTGTACTGGATTACAATTCGCCTCCGGGTTCTTCTTTGGAAGAAACAGACAGGATGCTGAGGGAAGCAGAAAAAATAATTACGGCCGTGCCTGAAGTAGAAACCTACAGCAGGAGAACCGGCACCCAAATGGGTTTCTTTATTACCGAGCCTAACCGGGGTGATTATTTGATCCAGCTAAAAAAGAAAAGAACCAAAACTACGGAGGAAGTGATCAGTGCTATCCGCAAACAAATTGAAGCCTCCCAACCGGCACTGGTGATAGAATTCGGACAGGTAATTGGCGACATGCTGGGTGATTTAACCACCTCGGTAGAGCCTGTTGAAATAAAAGTGTTTGGTGACGATAATAAAATCCTGCAAACGATCTCACGACAGGTGGCAGCCTTATTAAATACCGTAAAAGGAACTGCCGATATTAAAGACGGAATTGTATTTGCCGGTCCATCTGTGAGTATTGAACCGGAATATGCAAAACTGGCACAGTTTGGGATAACGCCGGCAAATTTGCAGTACCAGTTACAAACATCCCTGGAAGGAAATATTGCAGGAAATATATTTGAAAAAGAACAGGTGAATACTATTAGAATGCTATATCCCGGTAGCCGGAAAATAAGTGTGGCAGATATAAGCAAGCTGCAGGTATTCCTGCCTAGTGGAAAACTGAAACCCATTACCGGTTTAGCAACCGTGAAGGTAAACGCAGGCGATGCAGAAATACAGCGGCAAAACCTTCAATCCATGGGTGTGATCACTGCCCGTTTAGACAACAGGGATTTGGGAAGCGCCATGAAGGAAATTCAGGCTGCAATCCAGTCAAAAATAACCATGCCCCTGGGGTATCATATTGAATATGGTGGTGCTTATGCCGAACAGCAACAATCGTTTAAAGAATTATTGATGATACTGGTAGCAGCCAGCCTGCTTGTTTTCGGTGTTATCCTTTTTCTGTTTAAAGAATTTAAAGTGGCCTTCATTATACTGCTGGTTGCCGTACTGGGCATTTCGGGAAGTTACCTTGCATTGTATTTTACAAATACACCATTAAATGTAGGCAGCTATACCGGTTTAATAATGATAGTTGGTGTCATTGGCGAAAATGCCATCTTCACCTTTCTGCAGTTTAAGGAAGCCTTATTGCAGCAGTCGGTGGACGAATCTATTGTATATTCTATTTCAACAAGGCTGCGCCCAAAACTGATGACCGCACTGGGTGCCATCATCGCATTATTGCCATTGGCGTTGGGTATTGGTGCAGGTGCCCAGTTGCATCAGCCTTTAGCTATCGCTGTTATCGGCGGATTTATTATCGCCTTGCCATTACTCTTGATTGTGTTGCCGGCCTTGTTACGTATGGCATATAAAAATTACCAGCCGGATCAAACAGAAAATTAATGGGTAAGCCCTTTAGCTGTATATATTGAAAGTAGACTTGTTGAAATTTACGATAGGTTTACTTTGGTTGATGAATACTGAAGCACAGGCAATACCCGGGATTATTCAATTGCCCTGTTTAAGAAATCAATCATTGGCTTCATGGCTTCAAAGGTTTTGGCAATGTCTTTAATGAGGGTTTTGCCGGTCAAATCAGCATCGGGTATCCGGCGGCTTGCAATGAATCCTTTCATTTTTAAATAAGCAATGGCTGGATTATTTTCGTCATAGCCCTTGGGTGGCCTTACTAAAACACCCATTCCTGTTACACCGTCAGGGAACAATTTCTTAAAAGATTTGCCGGTTACGATTGTATTCCATTCATCAAAACTGTAATCTATCTCCTGCCGTATTTTAGCAAGCACTGCCGGCTCCGGCATGTAGAAACCGCCGGCTGCAAAGCTTTGGCCAGGTTCGCAGTGAAAATAATATCCTGCAACATTGATCTTTTTGCCTCCCTTGCTGATAGAGGCGCCCATATTGCTTTTATAAGGGCTTTTGTCTTTACTGAAACGTACATCCCTGTTGATGCGAAAGATGCATTCCTTTGCTTTCGTATTACGGATAGAATCATCAAAAATTGCAATGGTATCAATAAGCTGCTCAACAAAAGCTGCATAGTCAGCTTTTGCTTCTTCATACTTTTTTCTGTTGACATCAAACCAGGGTTTGTTGTTATTCTTTTTTAGCTCTTTTAAAAATTTGACGGTAGCAGGCTGTAACATTTTTTATTCGGGTTTTTAATGAAGGCAATGTAATAAAAAAGGAACCGGTATTGGCGGTTCCTTTTGGTAATTTCTTTTATAAACATTTTTCCCATAGGCACTGCCGGTGCAGGTTATTATGGAAATGGGCCAGTGCTGAAGGCTTATTTCACATGGCTCCAGTTTTCTCCGCTTTTGATCCTGTACAAAGTCATTTCACTTACATTGTACTTGGCAGCCATCTGTTTATAGGTTAATCTTCTCCTCGGATTGTTGATGGCTTCTTTAATACTTTTTACCTTTCCAATAGTTAGTTTTAGCCCAACAGTTTTATTAGCCTGTAATTTTTTGTACGCAATTTTCAGAGGGCTTTTTTGCTGGTGGTCGCTCATCTCCTGCAGGGTGGCCCATTTTAAATTGCCATGGCGGTTATCTTCCTTTTTATGGTTGATGTGAATTACATATTTGTATTTAGGGGAAGTTTTTTTACAAAACAACCTGGCAATTTCCCTGTGCAGGTAAATCGTGCC
>JAYVUL010000339.1:0-9702 GCA_043787935.1 Chitinophagaceae bacterium
GAGCCTCCCACATAATTGCTGCCAAAAATGGGAGAAGTGTGGGCTACTATAACAGACATCGCCAATAAAAACCTTAATATTCCCATGATCACATTAAATTATTGCTCGTAAACCACCCGATTGCAGGCTTTATAATTCCCGGGCTTTTTTCAGAATATATTTTATTAACCCCTTCAATATTATTGATCCTGAAAGATGTTCTGACAGCGTCATAAACGATCCATCTAACATTATGTATACCTATTGATAAACTTAGATAATACAATCCTTCATTCAATAAATTGGGTGGTATCTCTGCCTCAGAAAAATACCTTCCGGTTTTTACAGTTTTTATTTCATCCTCCATGCTATCATGAAAAGACCGAAAGATTAATGAACCTGTTTCGGCTTCTATTAAATCAAACCCTATTCTTAATCCCATTGTTTCTTTCTTTACCTCATATTCAATCGTAATTTTTATTGGTTTATCTGAATAGAGTTCAAAGCCATTGGAATCTTCCTGGAACAGGGTTAATTTTAATAAATCAAAGACTTCATCTTTTGGCAATTTATCGATCCTGTTATTAACATCATTATTGGTAAGATTAAGGGTATTTTGATGCAGGTAGTTTTTTATACCTTCCTGGGTAGATCCGAGAAAACTGGTAAGGCCATTTTCCAGCAACAATACCTGCCTGCACAGGGTATTAATGGCAATCATATTATGGCTTACAAAAAGTATGGTACGCCCCTCCCCTTTACTTACTTCCCCCATTTTTCCTAAACACTTTTTCTGAAACTCAGCGTCCCCCACTGCCAATACTTCATCCACAATTAATATTTCACTTTCCAAATGGGCAGCCACTGCAAAAGCCAGCCGTACATACATGCCGCTGCTATATCTTTTTACAGGTGTATCTATATATCTTTCCACACCACTAAAGTCTATTATTTGTTCCAACTTTTTATCTATCTCTTTCTTCCGCATTCCAAGTATGGCCCCATTGAGATAAATATTTTCTTTACCGGTAAGTTCCGGATGAAAACCGGTTCCTACCTCTAACAGGCTTGCAATGCGGCCTTTTGCCTTGATAGTGCCGGTAGTTGGCGCAGTAACTCTGCTTAACAGTTTTAGTAAAGTACTCTTACCGGCACCATTGCGGCCAATGATTCCCACAGCATCACCTTGACTTATCTCAAAATTGATATCTTTTAAACTCCATACTATATTGCTGTCACTTTTGGTGGTGCGGTCATTCACTTCACCAATTTTTAAAAATGGGTCTTCTTTACCCCTTGCCTTAGCCCACCAACGCTCTATATCACGTGATATGGTGCCGGTTCCTATTTGGCCGAGCTGGTATGCTTTGGAAAGATTTTCTATTTTTATTGCAACTCCCATTAATTATTTATAAAAAAGTGGAAAGGTATTTTTGATATTTAATAAAATGACACCGCTAAACAGTATCAATAAACGTACGCTCCACCTTATTAAAAGTAACCATTCCAACAACTGTAATAATGATGGTGGTAAGGCCACTAAGTACTAATGAAAACCAACTAAATGAACCCTGGCCAAAAAATCCAAAGCGAAAGGTTTCAATGATAGGGGTCATAGGGTTTAAAGAAAACAACCATTCATACTGAGGGTATTTTTTTGTTACTTCAGACAGCGGGTACACAACAGTTGTGGTATACATTAATAACTGGATTCCAAAAGTGATTAAGAAAACAAGATCCCGGTATTTTGTTGTCATCGCAGAAATGATCATACCTGCTCCCAAACCAAGCAATGCCATTAACACAACCAGGACAGGGAATAACAATGCATAACTGTTGATATGAAAAGAGGCGCCCTTAAATGAATAGAATACCATCATAAAAAAAAACAGCATCATTTGCACTCCAAACCTGATAAGGTTAGATATAACAATACTTAGTGGCATTATTAGCCTGGGGAAATAAACTTTGCCGAATACATTTGAATTGTCCCTGAAAACAGTGGAGGTTTTGGTTAAACATTCAGAAAAATAATTCCATGTAGTGATCCCTGCTATGTAAAATAGCGGTGCAGGCAATCCCTCGGTAGAAATACCAGCAAGGTTGCCAAAAATAAATGTATAAATGATAGTGGTAAACAGGGGCTGTATAAAAAACCAAAGCGGCCCCAGGATGGTTTGTTTATAAAAGGAAACAAAATCCCTGCGTACTAACAGCAGCAGAAGGTCACGATAATGCCACACTTCCTTTAGCTTAAGGTCAAACAGATAGCCTTGTGGCTCTATAACCATATCCCAATCTTCGTTACTATTCCTTTTCTCAGCAGGCTGGCTCATTACATAAAGTTTAAAACCATAAACACTAACACTTATTTTAGCAACAAACTGGTTATTACCTGTTTCAATTTTACCTTATAAGAAGGATAGCTGAAACATTGCATCAGTAAATCATGATTGGGAAGGTATTTGTCCCTTTGCAAAATGATATTTTCTATAGCTTCATTAATTTCTGCCTGGTTATCCGGGTTTACCAAAATTCCTAATTTGCCATTGCACAAGGCGTCCACTGAGCCATCCTTATTACCAGCAATGACGGGCAGCCCAAAATGCATTGCTTCAATAAACACAATGCCAAAGCCTTCTTTTTTGCTGGGCATTACATAAATATCGGCCAGCCGGTAATGCTTTGCCAGTTGCTCATCCGGTATGTAGCCGGTAAATGCCACATAATCCTGGAGTGATAACTGTTGTATGATGAGATCAAGCCGTTCTTTTTCTTTATCATCATAACGGCCAACAATAAGATATTTAATTGTTGGATATTTTTCTTTTAAAAAGCCCAGCGATAGCAATACATGATCATATCCTTTGTACAATTCTTTTGAAGACAACCTTGTAAGCGTCATCAATACAATGTCTCCATTATTGAAGTTGTATTTTTTTTGCAGGGCTGCATCCTTTCTGCCGGTTTCCGGGGGTGGCAAAAATGGGTCAATACAATTATTGAGCACAGTAATTTTTTCTTCCCCCACCTGGTACAACTGCATCATGGTGTCCTTAGTAAACTGGCTAACTGATAAAATCCTGTCGCATTTACAGAGCATTTTCTTTCTAACCGCCGACAAGGGCCCCCACACTTCGATGCCATGAGCAAAAAGCACAAGCCGCGTAGCAGGCGAAAATAATTTTATTAAAAAGCCGATAGATAATAAGTTAATATGGCTCAGTATAACTACTTTATTATTGCGACCCTGTAAAATTGCCGACTTTACGAAACGTATTTTTTTTTGATCGAAGCCCAAAAATAAGTTAGGTAAAATATATTTTTCATCAACGTCGGCCTGGCTGTCATACATGGATAAAATTTTCACATTGCCCAATGCCCCACCATCATCATTTATATCGTTTAATGATTTGCACACCACCTTGCATACTTTTTCTATACCACCTGTGGCAGAAAAAACCCGGAGTGTCAAAAATAAAACACCGTTACCCATTATTATATTTCTGCATCAGCATTACTGTAAAAAACTGCGACCAGTGCATTTGATTTGATTTCAATTTGCTGTGGTACATTGTTAACTCTTTATGATTACCCTCCCCGCTGTACATGTCATTGCTCAGCCATTCTTTAAATGGGAATGAAAAGCCCATTTTAGGCCGGTTCCATATCATTTCCGGTAACTCATCCTTAAAGGAATCTATCAGCAATTGCTTTCCTAATTTGCCGCCATATTTAATATCCGATTTTATTTTCAGCGCCATTTGCATAAAATTCTTATCCAAAAAAGGTACCCTGATCTCGAGGCCATGAGCCATACTCATTACGTCTGCATCTCTCAGCAACTGGTTTTGCATATATATGTTTGTTTCCAGCCAGCTTGCCTGGTTCGGTGCCGTTAAATAATCAATCCCGGGAAGATGAGGTTGTTCTTCTAAAATTTTCCATACGGCAGACTCATCTGTATTTAAAAAGCTGGCGATGTCTGCAGGAATAAACTGACCACGCAAAAAAAGGTACCTTCCTACCGGGCCATTGATACTCAGGTATGCAAGCCTTCGGAATTTTTTTGAGCCTGAAAAACGACCTGCTCTTAATATACCGTTGGGCAGTTTTTCCAATAGCAGGGCGGTCTTTATTCTATTAAAGGAGGGATAGCCGCCAAACAATTCATCGCCCCCAATACCGGATAATACGGCCTTAAGCCCGCTTTCTTTAGCATACCTGCTGATAAACCAGGTATTGATGCCATCGTAGCAGGGCAAATCCATCGCAGTAATAATTTCAGGCAAAAAAGAATGAAAATCATTTTCCTTTAACAAATACTGCTGGTGTGAGCAGGAAAGTTGCTGTTGCAAAATATCCTGGTATTTTTTTTCGGAGTATTGTGTATCATCAAAATAGATGGAAATGGTATTCAGGATTGCCTTATGTTTATTGGCAAGCAGTGCAATAATACTGGAATCTAGGCCACCACTTAAAAAAACGCCAATGGGAGCATCTGATATTAAATGGCGCTTAACAGCAGCATCCAAACCCTTTTTTATGAGCTCAACCGCATCCTCCTGCCGGTCAATTTTTTCTATATAATTAAAACGGGTAAATACCTCCTTGCCAGTTACCTTTCCTGTTACTGCATTGTACTTTAAATAACTTCCTTTTTCTAAAGGCTTTACATTCTTTAAGGTAGTGATTGGTTCAGGCAGGTGGCCGTAAGCCATCAGGTAAACAGGCCAGTTATCATCAGGTGCCTGCAGGTAAGTAATTGCTCTCAATGCTTTTACTTCTGATGCAAAGGCAAGTCCTTCTTTCGTATGTGCGTAATAGAGGGGTTTAATTCCGGCTGCATCCCGTGCCAGTAATATCTCATTGCTATCCGTATCCCATAAAGCAAAGGCAAACATGCCGCTGAAGCGTTCAAAAGCAGCAGTGCCCCAGGCCATATAGGCTGCCAGTATTACTTCAGTATCGCTTTGAGTAGTGAAATGGATGCCCGATTTTTTGAGCTCCGTTTGTAATTCGATATAATTATACAACTCCCCGTTATAACTGATCACAAATCGCCCCTGGGCGTATAACATTGGCTGGTGGCCGCCAGATGAAGTATCAATTATTGATAACCGGCGATGGCCCAGCACTACATGTGCAGCGGCGTTTGTATACTGTCCTTCATCATCAGGCCCTCCACGTTGCTGGAGCAGGCACATGTTTTTTACCACGGCCTGCAACTCCTCTATTTGCCAGGAGGCATTAATTATACCTGCTATTCTGCACATTGGTAGTAGATATTGGCTTTATTAAGGTTTTTCATTGTGTGTTCAAGCGCTGTTCTGTTTGATCCCCTGATCAACATATAATTTAAAAAAAGATGATAGTCCACCCTATATATATAATAGGTAGTAAAATCAGCCAGGGAATACTTCTAAATTCTTTTTATCAAACTGGGCATTTAGGGAAATACCCATACTGTCTATTCTTACTTTTGCCCTGTTGCCAGCTAACTCAATCAGCAACCCATGATAGTTCATCATCACTCCCTGCTTTATACGTACTTTGGCATTAAGTTTAAGCTGTTGATATTCTTCCACCTGTACGTCGCCAAATTCATTCAAAAATTTCCTGATTGTTACAATTTCCTCATCCTTTATTACCGCTGGTTTACCCAGCCAATACACGAAATTAAGTATCCCGTTTATCTTTTTCAGGTCCCATTTGCTGTTTTCTGCTACCCTTACAAACACATATGATTTAAAGATAGGTTCCAATACCACTTTCCTCCTGTCGCTCCATTGTTTTATTACCCTGTTCAAAGGGCAATAATTTTCTATGCCCTTTTCATCCAGTAATTTGGCAACTTTTTTTTCCCACCTGGGTTTGGTGTACAAGGCATACCAATAAGAATTATTTTCTGACATTGCACAGCTTCGCTTGCCCTCAGTTACATATAAAATACAACTGAAGATGATGATAAAGTTAAAAAACGGAAAGATTTACTGCAAATCCCTGAAGGCGGTAATAACAGTAAAGATTCCATAAATTTTCAATTAAACTATTCTTATAGGTATACCCCGGAGCAGTTTGTTATTCTCTTATATTTCTTTTAAACCTGCGCCAAAACCTTTTCAGCCTTATAAAAGAATTCTTACTGTCGTCAATAGCATAGCCATAACCATAGCCATAACCATAACCATAGCCATAACCATAGCCATAGCCGTAACCGCTATTAATGCTTCCAAATGATATCCCCCTTTTCTTCAACCCGTTGAATACAAGGCACATCCTGTTGAATTTTTTATTAATGTACAGTTCATTGATCATTCTAATAAAGACTTTAGGCGTCTTGTCATGCCTGATAACGTACAACGTAACATCACAAAAATCCTTCAACAACTGGGCATCAGTTACCGGCCCTATAGGAGCAGTATCAATGATTACATAATCAAAATTATTTTTAATTCTTGCAATCATATCTATAAAACTTTTTTTACCAATCAATTCTGTTGGATTTGGCGGGATAGCACCGGCAGATATGATAAACAGGTTGGGTATAGTGGTCTCCTTAACGATTTCTTCGAAAGTTGCTTTCCCCGCTACATAGTTTGATATCCCCGGATCCCGCTGCACATTCATCAATTTACTCAATTTAGGTTTACGAAGATCCATTTCCAGGAGGGCCACTTTTTTGCCGGTAAGGCAAAAACTGATGGCCAGGTTAATAGCAATAAAACTTTTTCCTTCACTGGATACACTGGACGTAACCAGTAAAGTTTTCTGTTCTTCATTTAAGCCTAAAAAGGATAGATTGGTCCTTAATGACCTGAACTGCTCCGCAATTACGGTCCGCTTTCCTTCACCAATAACTATTGGTGATTGGGTGTTAGCCTGTACTATTTCACCAACAAACGGTATTGTTGTTTTTTCTTCAATATCATTCCTGAACAGTACTTTACTTTTAAACTGCTCCTTAAACAAAACCAAAAAAACAGCGGATAAAAGTCCAATAATTAAGCCTGCTAAATAAAAATCTTTAGCTACCGGTCTTATAGGACCGAAAGAACTGGGATCTTCCAATACCCTCAGGTCGGATGAAGTGGAGGCGGATGAAATAGCTGTTTCCTCTCTTTTCTGCAGCAGGTAAGAATAGATATTGTTTTTGATAGCCTGCTGCCTGCTGATGGCCAGCAGCCCCCTCTCTTTTTGTGGTACCATTTTCAGTAAGGCACCGTTGGCATCAATATCGCTGATAATATCTTTTTTTATCGTAAGTAAGTTTCCTTTGATGTTGGACAAATTTTCCAGCACATCAGTCCTTAACCTGTTTACTTTTTCATTTATCAATGTAGCAGCTTCGCTTTTATCCCCCACAGATGCCCTTGTCTTTTCCTGTTCAAATTCTGAGGCGTAAAGATTAGAAAGCAACCCTGCAAGTATTGGATCACTTACCATTGATAAAGCAGGCACTGTTCCCGGGGCTTTACTCTTTCTGAGTACATATTCCCTGATCCTTGATAACACATCCAGTTGAAGGTCAATTTCCCCTTTTTTGGTATCAAGGTCCTGCACCTTCTTAAAATAAATATCCCCCTGGGTACCCAGGTCGTACAATGATTCCCTGCTCTTATAAGATTCGATATTCCGTTCTACACTATCTAACTGGTTCATTACATAGTTCAGCCGGTCATCAATAAAATTTAAGGTACGTTTTGCAATTTGATTTTTATCGTCTATTCCTTCTGAATTATATATCTGGAATAGCTTTGTCAGGATATCACGGGCTTTGTATGGTTCGGGGCTCTCTAATTTTACGTCTAACACTGTGGAAGAACTGGAAAGGGGCCCAGCCTTTAAAGAACCTATAATTTCGGATGCAACTGCATCGGGGGGCATTACCCTTACAAAATAATTTTTACCTAAAAGGTGCTGGTTATATTTTTCATTTATTAACAGGCGAAAGTTGACATTTCCCAGGAGCACGGTGCTGCCGAATGGAATTTCCTGTTTGTTAATGATAACTCTACGTTTTGCCCAGTCAACGCTAAAAGGATAGCTGGCATAACTGTAAATGCTATCTTTTTCAAGGGCTATAAATTTCAATGGTGAATTGGAACCATACAATTCTTCCACCTTCACCTTGCCCTGGTTGAAAACGGTTGAATACAGGTCGAGGGAGTCAACCACGGCCTTCATAATACCCGAAGACCTTAATACCAGTATTTCATTATCAACAATTTTCTTTTCACTGAAAATATTTAACGCATCCAGTACCTTAGAATCGCCACCTCCCTTATTCGGGTCTTTAAGCAGCACTTTAGCTGTAGCTACAAAAATGGGTGTCTGTGATTTTAAATATACATAGGATACACTTAAAGCAATAGGTATAGTAAGGGCAAACAACGGCCAAAAGGGCAGGTATTTTTGCAATATCTGCACAAATATATTGGTCTCTGATTTTTCTTTAAAAAATTCCTGTTCGTTCATAATTATTTAAAAATACTACTTCCTGAAAAACACCTGGTAGATGATAATCGCTAAAGATATGGCCTGAAATATTACTGCAGAAGATTGCTGGTACTTTTCTCTTCGCAGCTGCTCTTTTACAATTTTGTCATCCTGGCTTACCACAACAATATCATTTGGCTGCAGGTAATAATAAGGGGAAGTGAAAATTGAATGGTCTTCCAGGCTAAGATGCTTAAATACTTTGGTATTACCGGTTTCCCTGATCACCATTATGTTATTAATCTGCGCTACAGCAGTAATGCTTCCGCTATTCGCCAATACATCTATTAGCGAAACTTTTTCATCGGCGAGCGCATATACCTGGGGTTTGCCAATTTCACCGATAACAGTAATATGATGATTGCCAAAATTTACTGATACAATAGGGTCTTTTAAATAGGGAAGAAACTCCTTTTCAAGATATAATTTAAGTTCTTTTCTTGTTAAGCCTTCCACCCTCACTTTACCCAGTTTATGTAAATAGATATTGCCTTCCTTATCTACCAGCGACCCGCCTGATGCAGCCAACCCCGATTCTTTTGAATTCAATGAACCACCCTGTGCATTAAAAATTTCATCTTCCATTTTATTCAGGCTTGAAATGGAAATGAAGAGAATATCATCCTTCTTTATTTTTAATTCCATAGCCTCCTGGTTGCTTAAATTAATAGTGGTATCCCTGGTAATTGATTTAAAATAATTACCCTGTTTGGTAACAGTGCATGAAGAAAAACATATCAGTAAAAATAAAAGAAGGAAGGATAAGTTAATAAGGCAGCACCCATAATATGCCCTGCCTGTTTTTAAAAGATTTGTCATTTGATAAAGAAGTGATCTAGGATAGGATTGATTAAAAATTTTGAATAAAGTCAACCCAATCAATACATTCCATATTTGCAATTGACGCTGTTCCTAATTGATTGTGATGAAAGCACTGAGTTTTATAAAACAAACAGAATGGCTTTATGAGCTATTCTGTTTGTTTAACGATATATGAAGCGTATAAACTGATTATTGCATTTCCTTATCAAGGAATGCGATCTTGTTCTTTTGCCTGCTATCCTTAGCTTTTTTTATTCCATATCCTACCCCTGCGGCTACCAATAAACCGATTCCTCCATCTATAGGCGCATCCGGGTCATCTCCGGGATCCCCTATTTGTGCATTACTAAATTCAGGAAGTAAGCTAAAAAGAGTAAATAACATCCCCGCAATAACCGCCGT
>JAYVUL010000340.1:0-10723 GCA_043787935.1 Chitinophagaceae bacterium
ATTAATTCTGCGTCTTTTTAATTATTACCTTTATAGCAATGAAGAAGTTTTTTATTACAATTTTTTTATCCGTTTTTTTATTGAATTCCTTTGCTGCTCATATAAAAGGTGGCTTTATTACCTATAAGTATTTAGGAGCAGGGATTAACAATCCAACCAGCCTCAGGTACAAAATTACCCTTACAATTTATATGGTGTGTAATCCCAGCTCGGGACAATTAACAAATCCCATTAACCTTACCATATTCAGGGGGGATGGAATTTCTCAATTTGATAACCCCTCTGTAAACATCACCAATCAATACAATCTTGGCAAGGCAGCAGATGAACCCTGCATAACAGGAGAGCAGTCTGGTTGCTATTATACTATTGTAGTGTATGAGCTCAGCAGTTACGAACTTCCGGTTTCAGCCGATGGCTATACGATCAGTTATCAGCGTTGCTGCCGGATCCCAAACATGGATAACATTCAGAACTCCGCTTCCGTAGGAAATACCTATTCAATAAAAATACCCGGCACTTCCTCTGCAGTTCCTGACGCCAATAAAAACAGCAGCCCTGATTTTAGCGTGAATGATACGGCAGTTGTTTGCGGTGGCAGTTATTTCAGTTTCCCACTTGGTGCCTTCGATGAAGATGGTGATGTATTGGTTTATTCATTATGTGCTGCCTTTGAAGGGGGATCAACCAGTGAGCCGGCGCCTAACCCTGCTGCACAACCTCCCTACAGCACTGTATTTTACCAGGGTGGTTATTCTGGGTCACAACCCATGGGGACGCAGGTAAATATTGATCCCAATACGGGCATGTTAAGTGGAATAGCTCCCCCAATTGTGAGTACAGGAGAGTATGTGGTAACCGTATGTGTTACTGAGTACAGAAATGGCGTGTACCTGGCTGAATCAAGAAAGGAATTGCACATCAGGGTAAATGATTGTATCCCGTTGAAAGCCATACTTGACCCAAAGCCTGTTACCTGCGATGGCTTCAATGTTAGTTTTTCCAATGCCGCTACACTTCCTTCAGGAGCCGCTTACGAATGGAATTTTGGAGATCAGGCTTCAGCTTCCAATACGTCCACCTCACCAACCCCCAGTCATACCTATACAGATTCTGGGGTGTACACCATAAAACTAAAGGTATCGTTAGCCGGAGGAATATGTGCAGATTCCACCACCAGTATTGTAAAAGTTTACCCCGGCTTTTTCCCTGCATTTAATATTGACCCTCCTTATTGTAAAGGTATACCCATCAAGTTTACCGACCAGACAACCAGCAACTATGGCAGGCCAACCGGCTGGCGCTGGAACTTTGGCGACAATGCTGCCACCAATGATTCCAGCAATGCAAAAAACCCCAACTATACTTATCCGGATGCAGGCAATTATACCGTTAAATTAGTGGTAAGCAATACTTTTGGCTGCACCGATTCTACCACGAGGCAGGTAACAATTGCGTATAACCCACTACTAAAAGTAGTTCCGAAAGATACCACCTACTGCAGTTTGGATTCGGTAATCTTATCCGCCACCGGTACTGGTACTTTCAACTGGGTGCCGGCAGTCAGTATCATTGGCGCCAACACAGCCAGCCCAACCGTTTTTCCTGCGGCACGAGCCAGATACTTTGTTACCCTTAATGCAGGCGGGTGTATCAGCAGGGATTCAGTAACTGTAAATCCTGTCAATAATGTTACCGCCAGCATTACCGCATCAGCCACCACCATTTGTGAACAGGATACCATTACCCTTACGGGCAACAGTAATTATAGTGCCAATGTATCCTGGTTGTGGAGCCCTTACGGATGGGTGCAAAGTGCCACTTCAAAAATTACGAAAGCCTTCCCGCCGGGCAATACCCAATTTATTTTAACTGCCCGCTGGGGCCGTGGTTGTACCGCTGCAGCTACGCAAAATATTACTGTAAATCCTTTGGCTGTGCCCGAAGCAGGACCTCCTGCTGCTATCTGCAAAGGACAAGGCACGGCACAATTGCAGGCCAGTGGCGGCATTCGGTATCAATGGATTCCAGCCACAGGGCTAAGTGACCCCAATATTGCAAACCCCATCGCATCGCCTGCTATTACTACTACTTATAAGGTGCTTGTGGGTGTGGCCGGGTGCACGGGTACAAAAGCAGATTCTGTAACTGTGCTGGTAAGGGAACTGCCCCAGGCCAATCTGGTAGATGATACCCTCATCTGCTCTATCGACACCCTGCAATTGAAAACAAACCCTGCCGCCAATTATGTGTGGAGCCCCAATTATATGATCAACAGCCTTACTGCTGCAAGCCCACTGGTTAGCCCTGATGTGCCAACTACCTACTACACCATTTTAATTGACCAGTTTGGCTGTATCAATAAAGATTCGGTTATGATTGATGTAAAATTATTTGTATCCATTGATGCAGGCAAAGACACAGCGATCTGCCGAACAGATACTTTTCATTTAAGAACGGTAAGCGATGCGATAAGTTACCAATGGACACCTTCTACCTACCTGGATAATGATAAAGTCAAGAATCCCATCGCCACTCCGGTGGATAGCTTTACCACCTTTCGGGTTATTGGCAATATCGGCAAATGCCAGAGCAGGGATAGCGTCAGGATCAGGACAGTGCCATATCCTGTTGCAAGCATCAATACTCCCCAGGGAATATGCTATGGTGGGTCTGCTTCACTGCAGGCAGGCGGCGGCAGTATCTATTCCTGGATGCCAATCACTTTCCTGAGCGCCTCCAACATTGCTGCTCCGGTATCCGTTAAGCCAACAACAGATATTTTTTACCAGGTTTCAGTAACTGATACTTTTGGCTGCCCTAAAGCTGATACTGCCGGCACATGGGTAAGGGTACGGCCCCAGGTAAGGGCTACAACGGGCACCAGGGATACCAGTATTGTTGCGGGTGAGTCCATCCAAATGAATGCCAGCGGGGGCGACAGCTTCGTTTGGGAACCTGCAACCTGGCTCAGTAATATCAACTCCCCAACAGCAATAGCCACACCCGAAGACAACATCACCTATAAAGTAACGGTAACGCAATTGCCTGAAAATTGTACCGGTACAGATACGGTGAGCATAACGGTATTTAAACTGCCGCCAAGTTTTTATGTACCCACCGCTTTCTCTCCTAATGGCGATGGACGAAATGATATATTAAGGCCAAAAGCGCTGGGCATGAGGTCTATCCATTATTTCAGGGTGTTCAACCGGCTGGGGCAACTGGTATTTGAAACCACCCAATTAAATAAAGGGTGGGATGGCACTTATAAAGGCAACCCCCAGGACCCTGCTGCTTATGTGTGGATGGCACAGGGAGAAACTTATAAAGGAGAACTAATTACAAGAAAAGGAAGTGCCATACTGGTTAGATAAAATAAATGGTCATTTTGTGTGTAGCACTTTATTACCTGGTAAGCGATTGAATTGTTACTAATATCATAGTTACCATATTTTACATTTTCTTTGCAGCCTCAACAATTTAATAAACCGAATGCTGCAAAAGATATCTCCTTACCTTGGCTACCTGGCTTCTTTATGTCTCATCATTGCATTGCTGGTAAGCAATGATTTAAAGTTCAGGTGGTTCAACACCTTTGGAAATATTTTCTTTATCATTTATGCCATCCTGTTAGCTGCTTTCCCTGTACTGCTTACCAATGTAATCCTGTTGTGCATCAATATTTTTTACCTGGTAAAGGTGTACCGCAAACAGGAAAATTTTGACCTGCTTGAATTTTCAGGAGAAGAACAGATGGCCCGGAAATTTTTAGAATTTTATCACCAGGATATAAGTGCATACTTCCCGGAATTTGACAAAGTGGCCATGCAAAACAATTTGAATTTTGTGGTGATCAGGGACCTTGTTATTGCCAATATGTTCAGTGCTGTTGTTTCTGCTGACGGTGATGCTGAAGTATTGCTGAACTACACTTTGCAAAAATACCGGGACTATAAAGTGGGCAGGTTTATTTTTGAGAAAGAAAGGGATTTCCTTATTGCCAAAGGGATCAAACGCATAGTTTATAAAAAAGAGCGGCACAAAAATCACCAGGAATTTTTAACTGTAATGGGATTTCAAAAAGAGATGATCAATAACAGGGAATGTCTTGTAAAGAACCTGGTTACAGGTTAACCTGAAATTTCAATCACTTTTTTTTCTTTATTGCTTTCAACGGCTGCTTCAATAACTTTCATCACATTAATACCCTCATCGCAGGTAACAGGCATTGCTGTATGGTTTTTGATGGCCTTATATACATCATCATAGTAGTAGTAATAATTTCCCTGTTCAGTTTTTATTTTTTCTTTTGATATGATACCATCTTTGTCAGTAAACAACCAGCCGTTTTCAATCTCGGGCTCAGTTCCCCAATCAAGGGTGTTAGGTTGCTTCCCCGCCAATAAATCAGTTTCCTGCACATCGCCCCTGTTTTTGATAAATGAACCTTTAGTACCATGTAAAAGAAAAGCAGGCAATGGTTCCCTAACATAAAAACCGGCTTTTAGCCTTACCCTGCTGTTGGCATAACGCAATTCAATTTCAAACCAGTCATCTACCATTGAGTGTGGCCTGGTAATTCTGATGTCTGCAAACAATGCCGCAGGCATCCCAAATAAACAAAGTGCCTGGTCTATTAAATGCGGGCCCAGGTCATTCAGCAACCCTGATCCCGGCAAAGCATTTTCCTTATGTTGCTTTGGGCTTAGTGCAGGCCTGAAACGGTCAAAGCGAAATTCTGCTTCCACAATATCACCCAGTACACCAGAATGCATTATTTTTCTAACCGTTTTAAAATCACTGTCCCACCGGCGGCTTTGGAAAATGCTGATCTTTTTTCCTGCCTTTTCTGCCAGTAGTTTTAATTCTATAGCTTCGGGCACAGTGGTGGTAAATGCTTTTTCAACAATTACATGTTTACCTGCCAGCAACGCTGCTTTGGCATAGTCGTAATGGGTATAGTTGGGGGTATTTACAACTACCAAGTCAATAGCTTCCGCTGTTAAAATTGACTCCAGTGTTGGATAAGAAATTGTTTCTGGATAAATTTCCTGTATTGATTTTTTACTTCTTTCCCACGCGCCTATTAATTGAAACCCTTTGTGGATATTGATAAACGGGGCATGAAAAACTTTGCCCGACATCCCGAAGGAAAGTATTGCTGTTTTGATTGGGGCCATTGGTATTCGATTTTATATCTGCAATGTACAAGTAACCACTAAGACTCCAGGTCGTGAACGAGCACTACGAAGAACTTTGTGAGGCTTCGTGGTTCAGTGGTTAAAATCAGAACGTTATTCCGCATTCGTTGCGCCAAACAAAGCCATGATACCCATACCGATTTCAATGGCATCTTCATCAATATTAAAAGTAGGGGTATGGCCACCGATAGTAATTCCTTTGGCAACATTTCCGGTGCCCAAGCGGAAAAAGCAGGCCGGTATCTTATGCGAATAAAAAGCAAAATCTTCTCCACCCATTCTCAATTCAGTTTCTTCAATATTTTCTTTACCCATAAATATTTCTGCTTTTTTCCGGGCAGCAGCACTTAGCTTTTCATTATTGAAAACATGAGGATAGCCCACATCAATTCTAATATCAATTGATGCACCCATGCTTTCCACGATATCTGTAGACAACTTCTTAATCAGTTGATGTGCAGCAAAACGCCATTCTTCATCCATTGCCCTGAAAGTTCCCATCAGCTTTACTTCCGAAGGGATCACATTGGTGGTATTACCTCCCTGGAAAGAGGTTATGGATAAAACGGAAGGATTAAATGGGTTGTTATTCCTGCTTACAATTTGCTGCAATGCCACTATCAAATTGGAAGCGATTAAAATGGTATCAGCAGTTAAATGTGGCGCTGCCGCATGTCCGCCTTTTGCCTTGATGGTAATATAAATTTCATCAGCACTTGCCATTACCATACCACCCCTGAAACTAAGCCTGCCCGTTTGCATTGAAGTGTGCACGTGCATACCGAAGATGGTTTGTGGTGCAGGGTTTTCCAATACTCCTTCCTTAATCAGGATACTGGCACCACCCGGATTCTTTTCCTCTCCGGGTTGAAAAATCAATTTCACCGTTCCTTCCCATTCGGATTTTAATTCACTTAATATTTTTGCTGCACCCAGCAGGCAGGCAGTATGTGCATCATGTCCGCAGGCATGCATAATGCCCGGCCTTGTTGACTTATAAGGAACATCATTTTCTTCAATTACCGGCAGGGCATCCATGTCTGCCCTTAATGCCACCACCCTTTTACCAGGATTCTTTCCTTTTATTAATCCAATTACCCCGGTGGTAGCTTTTATTTCGAAGGGAATATTATACGATGCTAATTTCTGCTGAACAAATGCAGCGGTTTCATATTCTTCATAGCTTAATTCCGGGTTGGCATGAAGGTGATGCCGTATGGCTATAAATTCACCGGCGTAATTTTTTGCCAGGTTTTTTATTTGCTGTTCTAATGTTTCACTCACGGGAGATGGTTTTGCAGTCAGTTAGCAGGCTGCCAACAATTAGTTGGTATCAGCGTTTTCTTTGTCTTTATTCTTATCAGGTTTTACTTCAATTTTTTCCTGCACCAGGTAAATATTATTGGTGATCAGCTTGGTTTTAATCAATTCTTTCCTGAAATTATCGGCTTCTTCCTTATTCAAAAAATTACCAAACTTTAATTTGATATATGGTGGCTGAAAGCTCATATATATTTTTTGATCAGGGTAGTGTTGCAATAATTGCGCCCTCACTTTCATTGCCAGCGGCCGGTCGTTTGTGTTCAGCACCATCAGGCGGTAGCCATTTGACAACCTCAGTGCTGTCGCAATTGATTCATTAAAAGCAGCTTCCTTCTCTGCCAGTATATCCAGGCGGGCGTCTTTTATTACCGTTACTTTTCCAACAGGCACTGAATCTGTTGCTGCTGTTTGCCCTTTTGCCGTTGCGATTGCAAACCAAATGAAGGAGATAAAAATTATTTGTTTCATATTTTGCTATTGTCAAAAACCGTTCCTTTTAATCCGGCACAAAAGTATTGCATTTTGTGCCTATATATTTCTTTTAGCAAAAGGTTAAGTCAAACCAATGAGGTTTTCGCCGCTATTTCATTATTAATTTTCTGTTTGGCCGGCACTGTTTTTACCGGGAGTTTTCCACCGCAGGTTAGGCACAGCCTCACTCCTTCGGGTTCCGCAAGCTGGCCAGCCTAACTGCTTTTACCCTGTTCAAAAGGTATTGAACGGAAGGGTAACCGGCATTTCATTTCTTATTCCGACTTATCCTGATCATCAAAATACCTGTTACTAAAATCTGTTGTTCCTGCTGCGTTAACCAACCATTATTTCTTTTCCTTAAACCTGCCCCTCTCCACAAAGTCTGCCTTGTAAATAATTCTGCATGAAAAACTTACTGGTGTCTATTATGGCTATGCTGACATTTATTATACTTTTTCTGTTTGCGCCTGAAAAGTTTAAATAATCACCCTCATGCCAAAAGCCCTGCAAAATATAGTACCTTAGCGGCTCACTACTGTTGAAACAACAGCAAACTACTACAAATATGAAGAAGTCCACTTTTCAAAAATTTGCCACTCCCAAAAAAAAGAACAGCGTAATCAAAGAAGAGATAAGGCAGAAGAAAAAGAAAGCAAAAAAAGAACGGTCTGTTGCTATTGATAAACATTTTGAACAAAAAAGAAGGCTGAGAGAAGCTGAAAGGGAAGCTGCATTGAATGCCCCTGTTTCAGCCAATATCAGTACCGGAAAACCCGACAAGATAAAGACCATCGAAGCCAATTTTGATCAAACCGATAAATTAAAAACGATAGCCAGGGAATATACTCCCCCGGTTACACCAACTGTAAAGACCGGAAAGCCGGCACTTATTTCTGCTGAATTGATGCCCCTGAATAAATTTATAGCGCACTGCGGTGTTTGCAGCAGGAGGGATGCAGTAACTGTTATCAAGGCCGGCAAGGTAAAAGTAAACAACGCTGTAATTACAGAACCCGCTTTTAAGGTTTCAGAAAAAGATGACATCTCGTTTAATGGCAAAAAATTATTTGTAAGCAAAAACCTTGTGTACATTTTGCTCAACAAACCCAAAGATTATATCACCACCACCGACGATCCGCAAGGAAGAAAAACGGTATTGCAACTGATAAAAGCTGCTACTACAGAAAGAGTGTACCCCGTGGGCAGGTTGGATAGAAACACCTCCGGTGTATTGTTGCTTACCAATGACGGAGAACTTACACAAAAATTATCCCACCCCAGCTACAACATTACCAAAGTGTACGAGGTAAAACTGGATAAAATACTTACCAAAACGGACTTTGATAAAATACTCAACGGCATCCAACTGGAGGATGGCGAAATAAAAGCCGACTCCCTGGCTTATGCTGATGCAAAGGACAAATCAGTTATTGGTATTGAGATACACAGCGGAAGGAACCGCATTGTACGCCGCATATTTGAATCTTTGGGCTATGATGTAAAAGGACTGGACCGGGTGATGTATGCCACCCTTACCAAAAAAAATGTGGACCGGGGCAAGTGGCGTTTTTTAAGTGAGAAAGAAGTAAGGCTGCTAAAATACCTGAATGCCTCTTTCAAAAAAATTCCTTCAAAAGAAAAAGCAGAAACCGCCAAAAAATAACAATCCAGTTTATGCCAACACCAAGCATCCCTGTTGCCAAAAACCAGTTGCAAATCATTTTTGAAAATGACCAGTTCATTGTACTGAATAAGCCGGCGGGTGTATTATCTATTCCGGACAGGACGCAATCGGAGCCTTCGCTGAAAGATATGCTGACAGAAAAATTTGGCGGCATCTTTACTGTGCACCGCCTGGATAAAGAAACCAGCGGCATTATTTTGTTTGCTAAAAATGATGTGGCGCATCAATATTTTTCTAAGCAATTTGAAGACCGGAGTATGGAAAAATATTACCTCGGGCTCGTGCATGGCATTCCCTCGCATGCCTCGGGAAGCATTGATGCACCCATCATGGAACACACTGCCCTTAAAGGCGTAATGGTGGTAAATAAAAAAGGAAAGCCCTCTTTAACAGACTATGAACTGGTAGAAGCATTGGGAAAATATGCTTTGGTAAAATTCAGGATACATACCGGCCGTACCCACCAGATAAGGGTTCATGCAAAAAATATTGGCCACCCCATTGCCTGCGATCCTTTATATGGAGATGGCAAACCGGTATTGCTTTCTTCCATTAAAAAGAAATACAAATTAAGCAAGCATGATGAGGAAGAAAGGCCGATCCTGAACCGGGTAGCATTGCACTCTTATGAATTAAAATTTAAAGATGCCTCCGGCCAGGAATTTGACCTAACAGCAGAACTGCCCAAAGACATCAGGGCTTTGATACAGCAGTTGAAGAAGAATTTATAATGATACACAGTAAATGAAAAAAGCCGCTAAAACAGCGGCCTTGATCTAAAACTCAAATACTTAAAAATATTTTTGACATCTTCCAGGCAGTTTTAGCGTCCCGAACCCTTTAATCAATATTTGGCTGTGGCGTATACCTCAGGTAAGGCTTTACAATTTCCACTCCTTTAGGAAATTTTTTAATGGCATCTTCTGTACTTACCGTTAGCCCTACGATCACCTTTTCGCCCGGTTTCCAGTTGGCGGGTGTAGCTACACTATAATTGGAAGTCAGTTGTAATGAATCAACCACCCTCAATACTTCCACAAAATTTCTTCCGGTAGAAGCAGGATAGGTAATGATAAGCTTAACCGTTTTATCAGGGCCAATAACAACCAACGACCGGACCGTAGCCGTTGCGGAAGCATTGGGATGGATAAAATCGTACAGGGTAGAAACCTTCCTGTCATCATCAGCAATGATAGGAAAATCAACGGAGCAGTGCTGTGTTTCGTTAATGTCATTGATCCAGCTAAGATGCTTATCAACAGGGTCCACGCTCAGCGCCAATACTTTTACATTCCGTTTTGCGAATTCGTCTTTTAATGCAGCCGTTCTTCCCAGCTCGGTGGTACAAACCGGAGTATAGTCTGCAGGATGAGAAAACAGGATTCCCCATGAATCACCCAGGTAGTCATAGAATTCAATTTCGCCCAAAGATGTTGTTGCTTTAAAATTGGGAGCTATATCCCCTAACCGTAAACTCATAATAAATTGTTTTAGGGTACAAATATAATTAGTCTATAAGATAAGTAGACTTATTTTTGCTTTTATTTCCATTTTTTATTTACCTTACCGGATGCTATCGAAAAAGACACAATATGCCCTGAAGGCCCTGGGGTACCTTGCTGCAAAATATGGTGAAGGGCCGGTGCTGATTTCTGAAATTTCGGACAAGAAAAAAATACCCATTAAATTTTTGGAAACAATTTTACTCGAGCTCAAACAGGCTGGGGTACTGGAAAGCAAAAAAGGAAAAGGCGGAGGTTACTACCTCACCCAATCACCTAAAAAAACAACGCTGGCAAAAGCCATCCGTGTAGTAGGCGGGCCCATTGCCCTGCTGCCCTGCGTAAGCCTTAACTTCTATGAGAAATGTGAAGACTGCGACGAAGCTACCTGCGGCCTCAATAAGGCCATGGCACAAACAAGGGATGCTACTTTAAAAATCCTGGAAAAGAAAACACTGGTGGAGCTGATAGACGGCTAATGCTACAACATCAATTTCTTTGCAATTGATCTCACCTGTTTTTTCAGCTCATCTAAT
>JAYVUL010000341.1:0-5596 GCA_043787935.1 Chitinophagaceae bacterium
TCATCATCAGCCTGCTTAACGAAACACATGCGCCTGTAATAACCTGGAAAGCAAAAAATGCTTTTGCTGTAAAAGTACAGGCAAGCGATTTAAAAAGCGACGGTAATGAAGTAGCCATTGAAACACTGGAACTGGCCCATGAGGGATTGAATATTTTGAATTAAAATAAATTTCTTTTCATTAGCAGAAACAGTGCAGCAATTATTATTGAATCATTTAATTAAAAAAAATGGCTACACCCGGTGCAGGCGGTTATTATCCGCCCGTTGGATTTCATTTTAAAGTAGAGTTTGTAAACCTGGGCAACAATAACGATCAGCGTTTTCAAAGTGTTACCGGTTTAAATGTGGAGTATGATACCGAATCTTTTAAAGAAGGCGGCGAAAACCGTTTTGAACATAAATTACCGGTGCGTACAAAATACCCCGACCTGTCGCTAAAAAGAGGCATGCTTACAAACTCTGCCGTTATTGACTGGTGCATTGATGCATTGCAAAACCGCAGCTTTAATCCGGTACAGGTAAATGTTACTTTATTAAATGAAGAACACAACCCGGTAACCACTTGGCAGTTTTTTAATGTATGGCCAAAAAAATGGAGTGTCAGCGATTTTAATGCACAGGAAAATGCGGTAGTTATTGAAACACTCGATCTGTGCTATAATTATTTTACCATCAATAAATAGCCATGCCGCTCGAAATTAAAGAACTGCAGATTAGTGTTACTGTAAATGATCAACAGGCAAAGGATGCCGCTGTGGCGGCACCCGGCAGCCAGGATGCCAAAGATGAAAAGAAAATGATGGCGCAGCAATGCATTGATGATATCATGAATATTTTGAACAGTAAAAAAGAAAGATAAATGCCAACAGGTGAATTTGAGAAATTAAAGATTTATGCCTACACCCATCCGGGTTGTGGCGATGATAAACTGGCATCGCTGGATGAGAATCCGATTTCTGCCATGATCAATCCCGAAAACTATACCATTGAAACAAAAGTGGAATTCAACAACGGGCAGGCAGGCGGCAGCAGTGGCACCACACCAAAGTTTGAGAAAAAACCACCCGGCGAACTGGCATTTGAATTTTTGTACGACAATACTGGCATCATTGATGGCAATCCCAGAGAAGATATTTCGGCAGACCTGCAAAAGCTCAACGATTTTTTAATGGGCTACGATGGCGATATTCATCAAACCCGTTTTTTCAAATTTGTTTGGGGCACCAGTTTAATGAAAGGTGTTTGTTCTTCCTTAAGTATTGCTTATAAATTATTTAATCCCGATGGAAAACCCATCCGTGCCATCTGTAAAGTTACCATCCGTGAACTGGTTGAAGAGGAAGAGAAGGTATTGAAAGAAAATAACAAGTCGCCAGACCTTACCCATTTCAGGATTGTAAAAAAAGGCGATACCCTGCCGTTGATGTGTTTTAAAATTTATGGCGATGCAAAATATTACCTGCAGGTGGCATGGGCAAATAAACTGAACAATTTCCGAAATCTCAGCACAGGAGACGAAATATTTTTTCCGCCATTTGATAAAACAAAAAATTAGATGGCCAATGAACGGACTATACCATCAGATAAACCAAAGAGTGTAGTAACGCATACTATTTTAAGTGCAGGTACCGAAGTGTCAAAAAAATATGAGCTCTTATCAATCATTATTAATAAAGAAGTGAACAGGATACCAACGGCTACTTTGGTGTATACTGATGGGGAGCCAAGCAAACAATCTTTTGAACTGAGTGGCAAGGCCGAGTTTGAACCAGGTAAGGAAATTGAAATAAAAGTTGGATACAGCAGCGACGAACAAACTGTGTTTAAAGGCATCGTCATTAAACACAGCATCAGGGTACGTAAAAAAAATTCGTTGTTGATTATTGAGTGTAAAGACAAAGCAGTAAAAATGACGGCAGCCTGTAAAAATAAATATGCATTGGAAACAAAAGACAGTGATATTATTGAAGAGCTCATTGACACTTATGGTTTGGAAAAAGATGTGGCTGCTACAACAGTAACACACAAACAAATTGTGCAGTACAATTGTACCGACTGGGATTTTATGCTTTGCAGGGCAGACGTTAACGGGTTATTGTGCATTGCCAACGATGGCAAACTTGCTGTTGCCCCGCCTGAGTTCAGTGGCGATGCAGTGCTTACCATTCAGTATGGCGCTACAGTACACGACCTGGATGCAGAGATTGATGCCCGGCTTCAATACAAATCGGTGAAAGGAACCACCTGGAATTACACTGATCAGGAACTGAGCAAGGATACCGAAGCAGAAGATCCCGGTGTGCCTGATGCCGGTAATTTAAGTGCTGATACATTGGCCGATGTTATTGGCGAAACGGAGTTCAGGTTATTTAACCCAGCAAAAATTGAAGAGCCCGAATTGCAGGCCTGGGTTAATGCAGCCATGATGAAAAACAGGCTGGCAAAAATAAGAGGGAAAGTTACTACTGATGGAACAGCAGCAGTATTACCCGGCCAGTTGATTCAGTTAAATGGTGTGGGCGAAAGGTTCGAAGGGAAATTATTTGTAACGGGCATTCGCCACGAAGTAACCGAAGGAAACTGGCAAACCACTTTTCAGTTTGGCATAAACCCCGAATGGTTTGCACAAACATATAATGTGCAGCAACCATTAAGTGGTGCCATGTTACCGGCCATACAGGGTTTGCACATCGGTATTGTAACACAGTTGGAAAGTGATCCGGATGGCGAGGACAGGATATTGGTAAAAATTCCGGTCATCAATAATGATGAAGATGGAATTTGGTGCAGGGTGGCCACATTAGATGCAGGCAATAAACGGGGAACTTTTTTCAGGCCTGAGATTACCGATGAAGTGATTGTTGGGTTCATCAATAACGACCCCCGCCATGCTGTGGTATTGGGAATGCTCAACAGCAGTGCAAAACCGGCACCCATTACCGCAGCCGACGATAACCACGAAAAAGGTTATGTAAGCCGCAGCGAAATGAAAATGATTTTTAATGATGATAAAAAAAGCTTTTCGCTGGAAACGCCGGGCGGCAATAAATTTTTAATTACCGAAGAAGATAAAAAAATTCATTTAGAAGATCAGAACGGAAATAAGATAACGATGAATGAAGATGGGATTAAAATTGAAAGTATAAAAGATATTATTCTTAAAGCAAAGAAAGATATAAAAGCAGAAGGTGTGGATATTGGAATAAAAGGAAGTGGAAGTACAAAGGTAGAAGGAAGCAGCGGTGCCGAAGTGTCGAGTGGCGGTACTACCAACGTTAAAGGATCAACAGTGAATATTAATTAACACAAAATATTTTTTTATGCCAATGGCAGCAAGAGTGGGAGATATGCATGTTTGTCCGATGGTTACCGGAACAGTGCCTCATGTAGGTGGGCCGGTAATGCCACCCGGAGCCCCTACAGTTATGATTGGCGGAATGCCTGCAGCAAAAGTTGGTGATAAATGTACCTGCAGTGGCCCGCCAGATACTATTTCGGCAGGCTCAGGCACGGTGAATATTGGTGGTGCAGCGGCAGCCAGAATGGGCGATAGTACAGCACATGGCGGCTCCATTATTTTAGGTTGCCCCACAGTAATGATAGGCGGTTAAGAGTTTTTTAAATAAAAAATTATGAGTAACGAATTTACAAGCAACGATTTCCTGGGCGTGGGTTGGAGCTTTCCGCCAACCTTTAATGCACAAATGAAAGCAGTTGAAATGACGGAGAAAGAAATTGATATTGAAAAGAGTTTACAAATATTATTAACCACAACCATTGGCGAACGGGTTATGCAACCTAAGTACGGCTGCAATATGGATAGCCTGCTGTTTGAACCGCTGAACACAACAGTAAAAACAATCATGATAGATAAAATAAAAACAGCCATACTCTTTTTTGAGCCCCGTATTGATGCAAAAAAAATTGCACTGAATTCGCAAAACGAACTGGAGGGAGAAGTACTGGTTGAAATTGAATATATAGTAAGGGCAACCAACAGCCGATACAATTTTGTATTCCCTTATTATATTAACGAAGGAACGGAACTGATTTTTTTAACAACCAATAACCCGGTGTAATAATAATGAGCAATTGCAGCGAACATAAAAATCCTTTGCATAACAATGGTACCAGCCAGCCCCAGCGGTTGTTACCGGGGCTCGATAAAACCGAATGGGCATTGGTTGATGAAAAGGATTTTGCCGACTGGATTGTTTTTGCAAATGAATTTGCAGTATTTATTAATTATTATAACCAAACAAATGCGGTGGCCGGAAACTGGCAGCCTTTTTTCTCCAGCGATATTTCTGCACAACTGGGTACCATTGCCGTGCAGAACATTGACCGGTACCGGCTGGAAATAAAAGAACGGTTTGATTTTATAAAGGATGATGATAATGCAGCTTCACTTCCTGAAATTGAAATAAAATTAAACGAACTCTTCAGTGCGCTGTTAACACTGTCGAAAGCATTGGATAACTATTTATTAAAACTACCCGGAGAAACATCACTCAAAAAAACAATACTGAACCTGGTTAAAACAAAATTGGCACCGGCGCTGGCCAGGCTTATTGGGTATTACAAAGCTGCTGGTACTGCCCCTTTAAATTATCTTGATTCATCTACATTAAGCAACTGGATCATTTTAAACAAACCGCTTACCGATGCAGCACAAATAATAGATACCGACGGATTGAGCAACAACTGGTTTGATGATTCGGCATTTGCCAACTGGACAGCTTACAAAAACAGTATTACTGCTGATGACAGTATTTTTCAAAATCCACTTACCGGAACTGTAGATGAATTCTTAAGTATTGAACATGCAGCCAATCATAATCTCTTTACGGGAATTTTTGATACCTATTTATCAACCTATACAAAAATTATTAAAGAGGCCGAAACAGAATTATTAAAAACACTTGAGAGCTACGATAACCACACACCGCATTATGCTCTCTTCCTGAGTTTTTTAATGCTTTTCCGTTTTACACAAACGCATATTAATACCCTTACACCAAGACATCTTGATTTTTATTATAAAGAAGTATTGCGCCTGCAGCCACGGCCTGCACAGGCAAACAAAGTACACGTGCTTGGCGAACTGGCAAAACAAGTTGACAGTTATTTGCTGGCTCAGGGTACTGCTTTAAAAGCCGGAAAGGATAGTTTGAAAAGAGAGGTGAGCTATACATTAGATAGCGATTCGGTTTTCAATAAAGCAAAAATTACGCACCTAAAAACATTTTATAAAGCCGGCAATGCCGATACCATTTTTGAACCCGGCACATTAATCGTAAAACAAAATAATACTGGCCGTGTATTTGCATCGCCCATTACCAACAGCGATGATGGTATTAGTGTAGCATTAACCAGCGCCAACAAGGAATGGCAACCTTACGTTCATAAAATATTTAAAGATGCTGAACTGGAAAGTATTGCCATGCCAAAAGCATCGCTTGGTTTTGCCATGGCTTCGCACTATTTATATCTCACCGAAGGAGAAAGAAAAGTATTTGTAAGGTTTGTATTGAGCGATAATACCGCACTCAATGGGAAAAATATTGAATGTTACCTGACAGCCGAAAAAGAAT
>JAYVUL010000342.1:0-12290 GCA_043787935.1 Chitinophagaceae bacterium
ATCTGATAAATACCCTTTTGACTTTTCCACTACACGGGTAACCCTGTATACCACACTGTGTGCACCCCCACTTAGCCTATCGCCAATAGAACCCAATAAGCTGGCTACCGTATTCACCGTAATAAACGGACGGATCTTTTCAATCGTTGCAATATCCAACCCGGGCACCGCCTGCAATTCATATATATCAATAAAATTTCCAAAAAGGTTCCTGTATGATATAATTCCCTGTATTTGCAAAGGGGAAAGTATGACCAGCTCTTTTAAAGTGGTTTCATCTGCGGTATTGAAATTTACAGGCGATTTTAAAAACTGCTGAAGCTGCTGTAAAAATGAATCATCCTGTGTTTCATTATCATCATTGTTTTCTGTAATGGCTTCCATCTGCTGCTCAGCAGTGGTGGTTGGCACCTGGGCAAAACTGATCCCGGGTATCAGCCCTGTCACCAATAAAATAAACAGCTGTATGGTTTTATTACAATTCATGGGTATGATTCAGGCAGCTGCTTTTATTGTTCTGGTGAGAGGTTATCTATTTCTTTTTTCCCCAATTTCATAATCAACATTAAACCAGGTGATACGCCCAGTTGTGGGTGGTAACTGCCACTGATATCCAGCCTGAAAACATTCCAGGCCAGCCCAACACCTGCATAAGATGTGGAGGTAGCGGTGGCCAGGCCAGCCCTGGCAAAAAACTGTTTGGCAAACTGGTATTGTATTCCGGTATTCAGGTTTACCGGAAAATTTTCTTCCTTTATTATTTCTGCACTTACAAAAAACCGGTCAGAAGCATCATAACCCAAACCGAATTTGAAAGCCGAAGTCAACTTTTCATCTGTTTTGGAAAGCTTGCCACCAACAGGATTATACACGTGCACCCCAACATTCAATTTATCTGATAAATGCAGCACTGCGCCCAGTTCAAAATTTACTGTATTGGCATTGTTATATATTGAAGCATTGTAACCATAATAATTAAACTGTACACCGATATCTACTTTCTTACCAAGGCTGCGGGCATAGGCAAGGCCAATTTGTTTTTCATTAAAATTTTTAAAACCCATGTACTTAAGGCTCACACCAAAGTTCCCCATCCCGGATGGAATGGCCGCAACAGCAGTATATACACTTGTTTCCGACAACAGAAAACGCCTTTCCCCATAAACCCCCGCAGCAACGGCCTTTACCCGCGCCAGGGACGCCTGGTTATTTACAAATGAAAAAACATCGGCATGCTGTACACTGTAAGCACCCAAACCAAGGTATACTGCCGAAATGGGCTGGCGGATGGATTGAGCTTTGGCAGCCATACCAAATAAAAGAAGGAAGTAAAAAAAATGATACGTGTATTTTCTCAAGGCACTAAAATTTAGCTAAAGCAATATAAATAAAATTTATCATCAACCAAAGGGTAATTCAATAACCTTTAATTTTGCGCCATGCAAATTTTAGATGGCAAGATCGTATCGCAGGCAGTAAAAGATGCTGTAAAAGAAAAAACGGCCCGGTTAAAACAACAGGGGAAAAAAGCACCCCACTTAGCCGCAATATTAATAGGCACAAATGGTGCAAGTGAAACCTATGTTGCCAGCAAAGTAAAAAGTTGCGAAGAAGTTGGGTTTAAGAGCACCCTCATCCGCCTGGGGGATGATGTGGAAGAAGCCGTTTTGATTGCCGCTATTGAGCAATTGAACAATAATATTGATGTAGACGGGATATTAGTACAATTACCCCTGCCGGAACAGATCAATGCTGATAAGATCATCAGTCTCATTCATCCGGGTAAGGATGTGGATGGATTTCACCCAATGAGTATCGGAAAAATGGTGCAGGGCTTGCATACATTTATCCCTGCTACACCTTTTGGCATCTTATTGATGCTGGAACATTACAGGATTGAAACAAAAGGCAAACATGCTGTCATCATTGGCCGCAGCAATATTGTGGGCAGGCCCATCAGTATTTTATTAAGCCGCAATGCTTACCCGGGCAACTGCACGGTAACGGTTTGCCACAGCCATACCCCGAATTTAAAAGCGTTTTGCCTGCAGGCCGATATCATTGTGGCCGCATTGGGCAAGCCACAGTTTTTAACCGCAGATATGGTAAAAGAAAATGCCGTGGTAATTGATGTAGGAATTACAAGAGTGGCCGACGCCTCAAAGAAAAGTGGTTTTGCAATAAGAGGCGATGTTGATTTTGCAAACGTAGCGCCTAAGTGCAGTTACATTACTCCGGTACCGGGCGGCGTGGGTTTGATGACCATTGCTGCTTTGCTGATGAATACTTACAATGCCTGCGTACAAAAAGAGGTTTAGCCCCCATCCCCTAAAGGGGTGTGACAAAGACTTTTTGTTACGGACATTTTATCATTATTCAACATCTTGTAGTTTATCCTGAGCTTAGGCGAATGATCAATCACTTGTACTGCATATCATAACTGTACATTTTTAAAACCGTTTCTTACCGTCATTAAATAAAATGAATCAACCAATCTCCAAAGCAACACAATCCCTTCCGGTAATGGAACATTTCTATACGCTCCAGGGCGAAGGCTTTCACCAGGGGAGAGCTGCTTACTTTGTGCGGCTGGGCGGCTGTGATGTAGGCTGTACCTGGTGCGATGTTAAAGAAAGCTGGTATGCCAGTGCACATCCTAAAATGACGATTGATGAAATCGTAAACACTATCATTGAAAACACGCCTTTAAAAAAAGGATTGGTGGTAATAACCGGCGGAGAACCGTTGATGCATGACCTTACCGCATTAACCTCAGCGTTGAAGGCACATGGATTTGAAACCAACATAGAAACTTCCGGCGCACATACATTGAGCGGCAGTTGGGACTGGATCTGCTTATCTCCTAAAAAATTTAAAGCTCCCTTGCCTGAAGTTGTTCCTTTTGCAAACGAATTAAAAGTAGTGGTATTCAACAAATCAGATTTTGACTGGGCAGAAAAATATGCTGCAATGGTTGCTCCGCAATGCAAATTATATTTGCAACCGGAATGGGATAAAGCCGGCATCGTTACTCCATTAATTATAAACTACATCAAGAAGCATCCGCAATGGGAGCTTTCCTTGCAGATACACAAATACATCAATGTACCTTAAACTGGCAAAGGAGTTTATAAGATCAGTATGTTTAGCCAAAAGTATTTTTGGCAAATATTTTTACTTATTGTTGCTACCTTCGGTCTTCAATTTTGACCATGAAAAAAGCTTGCCATGATTGCCTCAAAGCCACTGCCCTATTTCTTATTTCGCCTTTCTTATTTCTTATTGCTTCTGCTCAATGGTACAACCCAGAAAAGGTAAATACTAAAGCTGCAGACATTTATGCCCAAGCCTACACAGCTGCCAACGACCAGCAATACAGTGCAGCCATTGCAAAAATAAAAGAAGCCATCAGCATAGAACCAAAATTTGTAGATGCTTATTTATCCAGGGCCGGCATCTATGCCAACCTGAAGAAATACGATTCGTCTGTGATGGATTTTGAAACCGGCATTTCATTAGATACTGTGTATGGATCCAATTATTTTTTACCTTACTCTATTTCATTGGCCGGCACCGGGCAATTTGAAAAAGCATTGATAGCAGTAAATCATTTTTTACAAAACAATACATTAAACCAGCAGAGCATCAAGGCGGGAAAGTACAGAAAACAGGTGTATGAATTTGCAGTTGAATATGCAAAAAAACACCCCTCAGGAAATTATATTTTTGCCCCAATAAACTTAGGCGACAGTATCAATTCTGTTTACCCGGAATATTATCCCTCCATCACCATTGACGGGAAAAATTTAATTTTTACCAGGCGGGTAGACAGTGATGAAGATTTTTATGAAAGCAGTTTACTCAATGGCAAATGGAGCAAAGCAAAACCATTGGGAGGCAAGGTAAATACCAACTTAAATGAAGGGGCACAAAATATTTCACAGGATGGCGAATGGATTGTTTTTACCGGCTGCAATTATCCCGAGGGGCAGGGCAGTTGTGATTTATACATATCCTACAAAATGAAAAACGGCTGGAGTGAAGCGGAAAATCTTGGGGCAATCATCAATACCGACTTTTGGGAATCTGCCCCTTCGCTTTCGCCTGATAAAAGGGATCTATATTTCAGCAGCAGCCAGCCGGGCGGATATGGCGGCAAAGACATTTGGGTAACGCATAGAAATGAAAAAGGAAAATGGAGCAGGGCTGAAAACATTGGCCCTGAAGTAAACACCAACGGTGATGAAAGCTGCGCCTTTATGTATGCAGATAACCAGACACTTTTTTTTAACAGCAACGGCCACCAGGGGTATGGCCAAACAGATCTATTCTTTGCAAAGAAACTGCCAGACAGCACCTGGAGTGAACCGGTAAACCTTGGCTACCCCATTAATACCATTGATGATGAAGGCTCGGTGATCGTTGCTGCTGATGGCAAAACAGCTTTCTATGCCAGTGAAAGAAGCGACAGCAAAGGTGCACTTGACCTGTACAGCTTTCAACTGAGGGAAGATATCCGCCCCCCAAAAACATGGTGGGTGAAAGGGCAGGTATTTGATACCAGGACAAAAGCGGGCTTACCCTCTTCAGTAGAACTAACGGACATCAGCAGCCGACAGGTGATCAGCAGGGTGCAGACTGATGAAGTTGGAAATTATTTAACCACTTTGCCGGTAGGAAAAGACTATGCCTTTAATGTTAACAGGAAGGGCTACCTTTTCTTTTCTGAAAATTATAACCTCAATAACAACTCCATTGATTCCGTATTTACGGCCAATATTCCCCTGCAGCCTATTGAGCCGGGGGCTGTTGTAATATTAAAGAATATATTTTTCGACAGCAAAAAAACGGAACTAAAACAGGAGTCGATAGTAGAATTAAATAAAGTAATTCAACTGATGAATGATAACCCCAATTTAAAGATTCTTATTAACGGTTATACAGATAATGTAGGCAGGCCGCAGGATAATTTACTGTTGAGTAACAACAGGGCATTGGCCGTAACAAATTATTTATCTGCCAACGGAAGAATATCAAAAGAGCGGTTGCAAAATAAGGGATGGGGTGCCGCCAAACCAATTGCTGATAATACTTCAGAAAATGGAAGGGCATTAAACAGGAGAACGGAATTGGGTGTGGTGAGTAATGCCCCTATCCCCTAAAGTGAATTTATCAGTGAACGGTTTAAATCATACCTCCCTGTTCTGCCAAACTGAAATATTGTTTCTTAACTTTATTTCAAATACACAATCATTTTCTTCATGACCAACGACCTGCTCTATCAAATAGCCCTCACCCTTGTCCCCAACATAGGGGATATACATGCAAAAGCATTGGTAAATATTTATGGTGATGCACAATCTGTCTTTAAAGCAAAAAAAAGAGAACTGGAAAGCATTGAAGGGATAGGCAGTATCCGGGCAGGAAGCATTAAAACCTTTACTAATTTCCAACCCGGTGAGGAAGAAATTGCCTTCATTGAAAAATACAAGATCACTCCGCTTTTTATTAGTGATAAAAATTATCCTCAACGGTTACTGAATTGTTACGATAGCCCGGCACTGCTGTATTACAGGGGCAATGCCAATTTGAACACGTCTAAAATTATAGCGGTTGTAGGCACCAGGAACAACACGGAGTACGGCAAAGCCGTGTGTGAAAAATTAATTGAAGATTTGGCTGATGAAAATATATTAGTGGTGAGTGGACTTGCATTTGGCATTGATACGATTGCCCACAAAGCTTCGCTGAAAAACAATTTGCAAACGGTTGGTGTGTTAGCGCATGGCCTGGACAGGATTTACCCGGCACAAAATAAAAATCTTGCCAAACAGATAACGGCACAAGGTGGGATACTGACAGAATTTATCAGCCAAACCAATCCAGACAAACAAAATTTCCCCAAACGCAACAGGATTGTAGCCGGCATCAGTGATGCGGTGATCGTAGTGGAAACGGGTAAAAAAGGTGGCTCCCTGATCACTGCAGAACTGGGCAACAATTACAACAAAGATGTATTTGCCATACCAGGCCGCACCACCGATAGTAAAAGTGAAGGCTGCAATTATCTTATCCGAAACAACAAAGCGGCATTAATAAATAATGCGGATGACCTGCTGGAATTAATGAACTGGAAACCTGCTGCAAAGCCGGCTGCAAGACAACAACGGGAACTTTTCATAGAGCTGAGCCCGGATGAAAAAATTGTGGTGGATATTTTACAGCAGCAGGAAGCCATTCAAATTGACGAGCTGTACATTAAAAGCGGCCTCAGCAGTAGTGCTGTAGCTGCCGCTTTATTGATGCTGGAAATGCAGGGCCTGGTGGCAAGTATGCCGGGAAAGTTGTATAAATTGGTTTAACTGTTTTGCTCAAAATTATTTCATCACCCCAATTTTTCCCCCCTTCCACTCAGGAAATAAAACCGTGTCGTTATTTATATGTAAATGTTTATCGGCCACTTCGCTGAAGATACTTCGGAAGTCGGTCGTTACCGCAAGGTCGCGGCCATCGGCTAAGTTTTCTACCGACAATGACTGAACGTTACCATGGACTTTTCCGCCATTCACATCATTGCCTAAAATGAAAGCACAACTTGCCCTGCCGTGATCGGTGCCCCCGGTGCCGTTTTGTTTTACGGTGCGGCCAAATTCGGTGGTAGTCATCAGCGTTACATCATCCTGCAGGCTGCCCATATCTGTCCAGAAAGCTGCAATGCAGTTGCTGAGGTCAGCAACGTTTCTTGCAAATACCCCATTCTCGGTGCCCTGGTTAAAATGTGTATCCCATCCGCCACTTTCTGCAAAAGCCACTTCCAGCCCAACATCCATCTTTATCAATTGGGCAATTTGCTTTAATGAATTGCCCAACGGACTGTTGGGGTAGCTTGCGCCGTTAGCAGGCTGGTAATGTTTTACATCAGTCTTCTGCAACATCTTTACCGCATCAAAACTTTCCTTTCCGGTTTTATTTAACAACCCCGAACTGGTTTGATCATAAAGGTCTTCAAAACTTTTAGCAGCAAAATTGGCACCTGCTGAATTCCCTTTCAACTGTATAGCAAAATCCTGTAAGTTGCTGATGGCGATTGCTTCATTGTCGCCATAAAAAGAACGGGGCATGGCAGAAGTCATACTCACTGCCCTGAAAGGGGTGGTATCATGGCCCAGCAAACCAACGGCCCTGTTGAGCCAGCCGCTGGCCGTACCTTTGTTGAAGGGTGTACCGCTTTCCATATAATCCTGTGCATCAAAATGGCTGCGGGTATTGTTGGGCGAACCCATGCCATGCACAATGGCCATTCTTTTTTCTTTAAACAGATTTTCAAATGCCGCCATGGATGGGTGCAGGCCAAACCTTCCATCCAGGTCTATCAAAGGCTTACCGGCAGCAGATTTGGCAGCATCCATAAATAATGTAGGCCTTGCCGCTTTTAAATACTGATCAGTAAAAGGGGTTACCGCCATCAGGCCATCCATCGCTCCCCGCTGAAAAATAAAAAGGAGTATTTTACTTTTCTTATACGGACGTAAAAATTTATTACTGCCTGCTGCCTTCGCCAAAAAAGTTGGTACTCCTCCCACTCCGATAGTGAATAAGGCAAGGCCGGCTTGTTTTAAAAATGCTTTACGGGATGACATTGTTTATAGTTTTTTTATTGTAGCGTATAATTCGTTTCTGGTTACTCGTTTGCCGTTTCTCTTTTTACGTTTCTCGTTTTTTTAATTCGGGCAGTTTACCTTTTCTTTTGGCCTTCTTATAAGATAGTTCCCCGTTTATGCTTGCTGGTTAGTCGTCTCTCATTTTTTTAGCTCCGGCAGTTTAACTTTTCTTCTACCTGTATTACATGTGATACTGATTCTTTGGATTTCAAAGGGCTAAATTTCATAGAACCCTACCTTCCAAAAGTTGCAAACGAGCAACAAACAACTAGTAACGAGCCAACGAGAAACAATCATATCCAAAAGCACCAACAAGAAACAAACAACGAGCTAAAGGGTAACGTTGTATTATCGTCTTTGAAACTCCGGTGAACCTAAAATAATTCCCACCACCTGCGCCAGCATACTGTTATTACCTGGGGTACTTGCCATAGCTGTATTACCACCTTTGACATTCTTACGCATCATTTGCCTGGCCAATTTTTCTTCACTTAAATTATTATTTGCATTTTTATTCCCACTGGCTTCATCGTCCATCATTTCATCAATATGCATTGTATTGGCATCATTAACAGCAACTGATTTTCCTGCTGCTTCATTAATTTTTTGCTGAATGGCCGGATCGTTGATCAAAGGGGTGAGCCGTTTGATGGTGGCCATCAGGTTCCTTTCGGGCATGATGAGCTTGCTGTAAGTTGCCAGTGCGGCTACCGCACTTTCAGGCTCATGATTATTATTGACAGCAGCGAGGCTAAAACTGATTCCCGGAATTTTCTGACTGGCAAAAGCCAATCCGAAATTCATGCGGTTGAGCAAAGAACCCGTGTTGATCCAGTATTGCGCCTTATCAGGAAAACCGGTGGGAGCCTGGTAATTATAAAGCTTCTGCCCCATTTTGCTTATCCATTGATACAATAAAAAAGGAGCTTTCACTTCTGCATGTAATGCCCTTACTGTGCTGATGGCTAGTTCAAAAGGGGATTTCGTTTTTTCCCTTAAGGCCTCTTTCTGCCAGAACTCCGGTGATGAAACCATTGTTATCAGCACCTGCCTGATATCGCCATCATTTTTAGTAAATGATGCTGCCATTTTATCAATCAATGATTGTGGCGGATAATCACTTATAAATTTAACTGCCAGTTTTTTTGAAATAAATTTAGCTGCAGACGGATGATGTGCCAGCATATTGATCAATTGCAGCCCTTCATCATACCCGCCACCTGCTGCAAAAGTTTTTCCCAGCACCATTTTTTGTTTTGCATCATGCCGGTTCATAGCAAAGAAAAAATCCCCCTTGTGTACAAACCCTTTGGCAATAAGATTATCCTCACCCACTCTATCAATTATTCTTTTGATGGCTTTAGACGGCCCATAGTCACTCATTGGATATACAGTCCATCCGGTAAGAACCCGGGCAGCCTGGGTAACATCCTGTTGTGTATAGCCACCATCCACACCGAGTGTATGCAGTTCCATGACCTCCCTTGCATAGTTTTCATTCAATCCCTGGTTGCCTTTATTCTTTTTAATTCTTTGCAACGCTTTCATTTCATTGCTTGAATCTTCCATCATCGCCTCGCTGCCCCTTTTAGTAATGATCTCCTCCAATTGCTGCTGCCGTTTTTCCATGTCTTCATTAATGCCTGCACTATTGAAATTATCAAGGTAAAAAAGCATTGCCGGAGATTGGGCAGTGGCTATCAGTAAATCGGAAAACTTACCCGTAACATTGGGCCTTATGGCCTCCCTTTCATAGGCAGGAATAAATTGTGCACAATCGTTTTTTGTGGCCGAAACGTTGAAGTGATTAAACCAAAAATCTGTGAGCACCTGGTGCAACTGGTTGTTACTGTATGCTGCTGATAAAATTTTCTGGTTAATGAACTGTCGCAATAATTCTTTCTGTGGCCGGTAGCCTTTTTGTTCCATGTATGCCTGCAATTTGTCTTTGTAAGCCCCTTTATCGCTTTTATCTACGGAGTCTTTATTTATTATCCCCGCTGCAATCGCTTCCCTTAAAACCCTGGGAGGACGGGGGAAAGTTTCCAGCACCTGGGTATTGCTCATTTCTAATGCATCATATTCTTTCAACCGTTCTTTCAAATTTGCATCCTCCAGGTTACCCGCTAACTGGTTGGAAAACCATTGCTCCAAACCGGTACTCACCACTTCATCTATTGCCTGTGGCGTGGCACCAAATGTAAACCTGTCAAGCAAATGAGCTGCTGCCTGCCGGTCTGTAAGCCCCGCCTTCCTGTAAGGCATTTTAAAAATACCACCATCTTCAATTGAAGTATTGTTATAGGAAGACAACAGAAAACTGGTGGTGAAAAAAAATACAACGGCAAACTGAGGCTTATATTTTTTAAACATAATAGGTAATTTGGGTGAAAGGCAACGTAAATGTACAGCTCGTAGGATACATTCATCCGGCAAAGGTTTAATAATTAAACAAAGAAATTTGCCGGCTGGCTGTTGTACAATTTTATAATAGAACCACCTGCCATTTTTCAAAACCCATTTTTACTATCTTTGCCTATGGCAATAAGAAATAACTCCACCGCAACGCCTGATTCAGGCAAAAATTTCGTTGAAGGATTAACCTTTGATGATGTGCTTTTACAACCGGCATACTCTTCAGTATTACCCAGGGATGTTGACATCAGCACGCACCTTACCAAAACCATTCAACTGAATGTACCTATGCTGAGCGCAGCTATGGATACCGTTACTGAAGCAGCACTGGCCATAGCGTTGGCAAGAGAGGGCGGGCTTGGAATTTTGCATAAAAATATGAGTATTGAAAAACAGGCCGACCAGGTGCGTAAGGTAAAACGCAGTGAAAATGGTTTGATACTGGACCCTGTTACACTAAGCCCTGATGCTACGATCGGTGAGGCGGTGCGGCTAATGAAAGAAAATAAAATTGGCGGCATCCCCATTGTAAATGCGAAGCATCAACTGGTGGGTATACTCACCAACCGTGACCTTCGGTTTGAAACCCATTATAAAGAAAAAGTGAGTACAGTGATGACCAAAGACAACCTCATTACTGCCCCGGAAGGCACCGACCTGAAAAAAGCGGAACTCATTTTCAAAAAAAATAAAATTGAAAAATTACCGGTAGTAAACAAAGCTGGTGTATTGATCGGGCTGGTAACATTTGGTGATATTTTAAAACTCACCAGCTATCCCCATGCCATTAAAGATTCCTTCGGGAGGTTACTGGTTGGTGCTGGTGTAGGCATTACAAAAGACACCTTAGAAAGGGTAGCTGCATTGCACCATGCCGGAGTGGATGTGATATGCCTTGACAGTGCACATGGCCATACCAAAGGAGTGATCGATGCACTGAAAGCGGTAAAGAAAAGCATTAAACACCTGCAGGTGATTGCAGGTAATGTAGGCACGGCTGCCGGTGCAAAAGCGCTGGCAGATGCAGGCGCAGATGCCGTGAAAGTAGGCATAGGGCCAGGTTCTATCTGCACGACCCGGATTGTTGCCGGCACCGGCGTTCCACAAATAACCGCAGTAATGGAAGCTGCCGCGGCTTTAAAAAATAAAAACGTGGGTATCATCAGCGATGGAGGTATCCGCTACACCGGCGATATGGTGAAGGCGCTGGCAGCAGGCGCCAGTTGCGTAATGATGGGCAATGTATTTGCAGGCACAGAAGAAAGCCCGGGCGAAACAATTATTTATGAAGGAAGAAGATTTAAACAATACCGCGGCATGGGTTCATTAGGCGCTATGGCACAAGGCAGCAGCGACCGGTATTTCCAGGACCCTGAGGCAGATATCAAAAAATTTGTACCGGAAGGTATTGAAGGAAGAGTGGCATTTAAAGGCCCGGTAAAAGACATCGTTCACCAATACACCGGAGGCTTAAGGGCAGGTATGGGGTATTGTGGTGCACAAAATATCAAGGCCCTGCAAAAAGCAACGTTTATAAAAAATACCAATGCAGGCATGAAAGAAAGCCATGCACATGATATTGCCATTACAAAGGAAGCGCCGAATTACAGCAGGTAATACTGCTTCACCAAACCTTTCCGAAAGAGGGGCTTCAACAGGAGACAGATGAAAAAGCCGTTGACTTAATTTTATTAAGCAATTAAATGGAAACAGGCTGATTATTATTCCTTTTTATCAGATTTTCAGCAGGAATTGCCCCCTTAACAACTACATAATAAATGGCTTCACCATTTCACTTTTAAAAAGTATATTTTTACAGCACATATAAAACAACAGGTTATGAAAAAAATTTTTACCAGTTTATTTTTTCTTTTGTTAATCAGTACAAGCAGGGCTCAGGTGGGCTCTACTGTAGTGATCAGCCAGGTGTATGGAGGAGGAGGCAACTCTGGTGCTGCATTTCAAAATGATTTCGTTGAATTGTTCAATCCAACGTCAACTCCTAAATCCTTACTCAATTGGAGCATACAATATGCAAGTTCAGCAGGAACCAGCTGGCAGGTTGCCAAACTCTCCAATTTCACGTTACAACCAGGACAGTACTATCTCTTGAAATTAGCATCTGGTGGTGCAGTGGGATCCCTATTACCCGCAGAAGATACCGTTGGCAATATCAATATGAGTGGCTCCAATGGTAAAGTGGCATTATCTAAT
>JAYVUL010000343.1:0-6665 GCA_043787935.1 Chitinophagaceae bacterium
AGGAAGCGAGGTCTTAAATCTTTACCAGGAAGTAAACATGATGTTTAATTTTTCGGAAAAGCTTGCCCAGGCCATCGGCGCACCTGATATTTCAAAAATCACCCTGGCGGAAGCAAGCCGTGTAATTAAATCTGATAACGGCGTTATCATTTTATGGAATGAAAGTACAAAGCGGTTAAATGTAATGGCTGCCACCGGTGAATTATTTTTTCATGAAGAAAAAATTAACACCGAATTATCGTTGCTGATTAAAATAATATTTAACGGCCATTCTGAAATCATAACTGATATTTCCCAATTAATAGAAGCGGGAATTATTTTGCCCCAGGTGCAGTCAGTAATCTACGCAGCATTAAAAGTAAACCAGCGCATTATGGGTGTATTGATCCTGGCCGGCAATCATCCGGAACAATATTCAGCAGGTAATTTAAAATTACTTACCACACTTGCCCTTCAATCATCTGCCGCAATAGAAAGTGCGTTGCTGTACGAAAAAAGTTTACGGGAAGCCAATGAAAGAGAAGAAGCAATGCGCATTATCTACAAAGCAACCAATAAGTTTGTACCGCACGAATTTATCAAATCATTGGGCCATGATTTAATTACGGATGTACAACTCGGTGACCAGGTTGAGAAAATTGTAACGGTACTTTTTTCCGATATCAGGGAATTCACCACCATCTCCGAACAAATGACACCGAAAGAGAATTTCAAATTCGTGTGTTCGTTCAACGAGCGCATGGGCCCCATTATTCAGCAACACAATGGCTTTATTAACCAATACCTGGGCGATGCTATTATGGCAATTTTTCCCGGCAATGCAGAAGATGCCCTATCTGCAGCAATAGCCATGCAACAGGATGTTCTGGAGTTTAACAGGGAGCGGATTGCCGCTAATGAATTACCCATTAAAATTGGAGTGGGCATGCACACAGGATCATTGATCATGGGCATTACAGGTGATAATGACCGGCTGGATGCGACCACTATTTCCGATACAGTGAATACGGCTTCCCGCCTGGAAAGCCTTACCAAATATTACAAAGGAAAAATTATTATCAGTGATGCAACACTGGAGCAAATTGACAATCCCGGCAATTTTATTTTTCGCCACCTGGGTAGGGTACAATTAAAAGGCAAGATTACTTCTACCAGTATTTATGAATGTTTTTGTGGAGATACCCCGGAAGACCTTGAAAAAAAGACAGCAACATTATCATTTTTTGAAGATGGTATAAATCATTATATTGGCCGGTCATTTGAAAAGGCTGCAAGCAATTTTGAACAGGTATTGACCATGCACCCGGAAGATTTTACGGCAAAATTCTTTCTTGATAATGCAGTTGGTTTTATAACCAATGGTACTCCTGCTAACTGGATGGGGGTGGAAGAAATGCAAAGCAAATAAAAACAAACTTTGTATTTTAAATCAAACAGGTACATATTTCTTATTCAACTTAAGGTAAATTGGTATTAATTGTGCTAATATTGATTAACCATTTGCCAGGGTAAATAAAAACCTATATACGAATGATGATGCAATTGCTATTCATATAAGCCCTATATAAAATCATGAAACATATTTACAGCCTTTTCTTTTGCCTGCTTTCATTTTCCAGCCTGCATGCACAGTATAAAGTAAGGTTTATTGTAAAGGTAGAAACAGCCATATACCACGACAGCATATATATAACGGGCACTTTCAACAATTGGGATTCTACCTCCAACAAGAATTACTTAATGCAGGCACATGGTAAAAATGAATTTTCAATTGATCTGAAGCTGAAGGCAGGACCCATCGGTTATAAATTTACCAGGGGTAGCTGGTTAAGTGTAGAAAAACAATACTATGGCGATGAAGTGCCTGACCGGATTGATACCATAACTAAAGATGTAACATTTACTGATAGTGTAAAAGCATGGAGAGATTTGATAGTCATTGATAAATGGGAGGCGCTTGCCCGGCAAAAACAAGATACCAGCCGGGTAGGTATCATGGCCGCCATTGCCAACAACTATGCATTTTATCCTGAATTTTACAATGCCGACTCTGCCCTTTTTTATGCACAAAAAGCCCTGCAGTTACAGCAAAAAATAATGGCTTCTGATGAATATAAATCATGGGCAAAAACGGATAATTTTTCTCAACTTATGAACCTGCAGGAAATTATTGCCACCCTGTTACATGCGTTGGGAAACTACCCAAAAGCTTTGGAAATCCGGTTTGAAAATTTAAAACTGGCAGAAAAGGATAAAGACAAATTATCAATGGCTTATGCTTACCGGAATATCACAGAAGATTATAGGTCCATGAAGGATTACCAGAATGTATTGAGGTATGGAAAGTCAATGGATTCAATTTTGAACACCATGAATTTAAAAGACCGGCAATCCGCAAGGGTACAATGGCAAGCAAAATATACCATTGCTACTGCTTTCTACAACCTGGGCCTTACTGATTCTGCACTGTATTATGCCAATAAATCGAATGCAATAAAAATTGATTTTGAAACAGGTAACCTCGCTTTTGGGAGTCTTTTGCTGGGTGATATTTATGCCAAAAAAAGTGAAAACAATACGGCCTTCTACTATTACAGAAAAGTGCTGCCAAATGCCTTTTCGATTGGCAATGCCGGGTTAATGGCAAGGGCAAATGAGGGTATGGCAAGGTTATTTAAAAAACAAGGCAGGCTCGATTCCGCTTTGTTTTTTGCCAGTCAGGCCATCAGTTTATTACAAACCTATAAAATAAACGTTCAGGCCTGGGGTGAAAATACCAATACTTACATTGCAGAAATAAGCCCGCTGGTTGCAGAATTATACAAAGACAATAACCAACTGGACAGTGCTTACAAATACCTTTATCTTTCAGTATCCTTAAAAGACAGCCTTTATAATGTTGACAGGATTAGACAGTTTCAAACCCTTGGTTTTAATGAAACTACCCGTCGACTGCAACTGGACCAGCAAAGCAAGGAAGCCAAGCAGGAATATGACACCCGGGTAAAAATGTACGGACTTATTTCTATCATTACCGGAATATTAATCCTGGCAATTATTCTTTTCCGAAATAACAAACAAAAACAGAAAGCCAATATTTTATTGCAGGAACAAAAAAAGGAAATAGAAAATACACTGGGCGAATTAAAAATTACTCAAAAGCAATTGATCCAATCCGAAAAAATGGCTTCCCTTGGGGAGCTTACCGCAGGCATTGCGCATGAAATTCAAAACCCGCTCAACTTCATTAATAATTTTGCAGAAATAAATACCGAGTTGATTGCTGAAATGAAAACTGAATTAGCATCCGGCAATACACAACAGGCGATTGAACTTGCGAATGATATTGATGCCAATGAACAAAAAATAAATCACCATGGCAAAAGAGCCGATGGAATTGTAAAGGGAATGCTGCAACACTCAAGAAGCAGTTCTGGAATAAAAGAACCAACCGATATCAATGTGCTGGCAGATGAATATTTCCGTTTAGCCTATCATGGATTGCGGGCAAAAGATAAATCATTCAATGCGGTAATGAAAACAGATTTTGATGAAAGTATTGGCAATATCAATATCATTCCACAGGATATCGGCAGGGTGATCCTGAATTTAATCACCAATGCATTTTATGCAGTTACTGAAAAAAAACAACAGGAAGCAGTTAGGTACGAACCAACAGTTGTGGTAAGTACAAAAAAGATGGCGGATGGGGTTGAAATAAAAATTGCGGATAATGGGAATGGTATCCCACAAAAAGTATTGGACAAAATCTTTCAACCATTCTTTACCACCAAACCCACCGGGCAAGGTACGGGTTTAGGATTATCCTTAAGCTATGATATTGTAAAAGCACATGATGGCTTTATTGAGGTAGAGACAAATGAAACGGGAGGTACAACTTTCATTATAACTTTACCCCAAACGTAAATCATAGTAATCCATTAATCATACAAATCAGGGTTCAGACATTTTATGGCATTGTAAAAGCACATGGTGGCAAGATTAAGGTAGAGACAATGGATGGTGCATATTCCGGTGAAAGTGAGCCACCATTCCGGTCAAACTGAGCCACCTGATAAAGAGCGTATTTTAAAGATATAAAACTAATTGTTTTTCTTTGTTCTTAGTGATTCTCCTTTTAATTCTATTCTGTTTGCATGTGCTGTCATTCTGTCCATTATTGCATCGGCAAGTGTTGGTTCTTTTATGTATTCATACCATGCTTTAATCGGTAATTGAGAAGTAATAATGGTGGCTCCTTTTGCGTACCTGTCTTCCAGTATTTGTAGTAAAGCAAGTTTCATATGATGGTCCAATGGCTGGAGACCAAAATCATCTAAAATCAGCAGTGGTGTTTTGGCTATTTGATTTAACCATCTGATGTAGGTGCCATCCAACCTGGCGGCAGCCAGGGCTTCTATAAACCTGTTCATTGCAAAGTATACTGTGCGGTAGCCTAACATACAAGCTTGTCTTCCTAATGCACAGGCGAGATAACTTTTACCACATCCGGTAGATCCGGTAATTAAAATATTTTCTCCCTTGTCGATAAATGTTCCATCACAAAACCGAAGCAATTGTTCTTTGGTAATACCCCGGTCGGGGGTGGTTTTTACTTGTTCGGGCATGGTGTTGTAGCGCAGCTTGGATAAGCGAAGAAAAAGTTGGGTACGTTGAGCCAGCCTGTGTTGCGCTTCTGCATCTGTAAGCATCCCCATCAGTGTATGTGCCTCCGGGTGTTGGTGGACGGGCTGATCAACTACTGCCTGGTATAGCTTAGCCATACCAAAAAGTTTTAGATGTTGCATTTGTTCTACTGTACTTTGTGCGTTCATGTTTGTTTGATTTTAGTATTGAATAATTATTGAGTATTGTTAGTTATACGCTTCTGGTCCCCGCAGATTGGTATGCTCCGGCATATTGAATAAAGAAAGTTGTTCGGGTTCAAGGGTGTCGAGGTTATTTATAAGAATATTATTGATGGTAGTATAGGTATAGCATTGCCCGGTCAACGCTCTTATACAGGCTGCTTCCACACGTACAGGGGTATATGATTTTACGAGCCGAAGGATACCAAGACATGCATTGTAAGTTTGTTCAGTATATCGTTTTGCCTTTAATACCTTCTGGAAATACAACTGAGTAGCGGGGCCAACTTTACCGGCTTGTTCTAAAAAGTAGGCTGCTGTCCATCCCTTTTGCTCTGAGTAACGTTGATGGCTTTCGGGCATGTGTTCTTTAATGGTAGTAAAGGCATGGGGTTTATAGCTTCTTGTATGTAATGCAATGCGCTTGTGTTCATAATATATCTCCACGGTGTCTGTATCATAAATGGCGTTAACGGTTTTACCAATAAAGCTGAAGGGTACGCTGTAATGATGCCAGTTCTCGCCCAGGGTGATATGATAGTTCCTTTGAACTTTTGCTTTTGCTAAATGCCTGATGCAATATTTTTCAGCGGGTAATGGTTGAAGTAATGGTTTTTCATATTTAATAAAACACTCCGTACGACTGTAGTCTTTGCGTTGAAAGGGGCGCTGGTGATGGTCTTTTAGTTGTTCAACAATATGCATATTAAGTTCTGTAAGGCTAAAAAAAACCTTGTCCCTTAAGGGGGCATAAATGCGCTGATATACAAGTCTTACCTCGTTTTCTACTGATGCCTTGTCTTTGGGTTTACGAACTCTGGCAGCGAGTAAGCTGATATTATTATGTAGCGACCATTGGATTAGAGTATCGGTAAAAACCGGTTCATAGCGACAACTTTTGCTTACAGCAGTTTTCATATTATCGCACTTAATGGACTGTGGCACACCACCAAAATATTCAAGGCTTAAGTTCAGTGCCTTTATAACATTGGGCTGGGTGGCGTTGGAAAGAGCTATGGCAAAACTGTAGCCACTATAAGGCAATACTGCAACAAATACCGGGCAGCTGATCAGTTCTCCGCTTACTTTATCAACATAATTAAGATTATCGCCTGCAAAATCCACCATCATAACATCCACCGGCTTATGATCAAAATGCATACTGGCCTGGGTAATTTTTTTATACTGAGCAAAGAGCTCACAAAATTGCGAGTACTCATAGCCGGCAGGGTTATCGAGCTTATATTCTTCCCAAAGCAATTGTTTGGTAACACCGGTGCGCTTAAGCTCGGCGAGAAAGTAGTTTATTCTGGATTTGAAATCTCCTGTCCGGGGATCAGCCTGCAGTTGCTTTGCATCCGCATAGGCAATGGCGTGGAGGCCTGCATCATCCATTTGCTGTAATTGTTCAAGACTGAAAGCACAAGCATTAAATCGGTCTGCATACAGTTTAACTGTATTACGGGATAATACCAGCTCACGGGAAATTTTGCGACCCGAAAAACCTCGCTGTAAAAGTTGAAGTATGCTACGTACATTTTGCATCGTTACCAGATTATTAGACATTCCTTTTACGTTTTAATGAACGGTAAAGAAATCTCTTACTTAGTAAATGAATTTGTACGCTCTTAGCAGGTGGCTCACTTACGCCGGAATGTCACGTTACCACCTTTAAAACAGGTGGCTCAGTTTGTCCGGAATCCAAATTATTTATCCCCAAATCAGGGCTATTGGAAAAAAGATAAGGAGTGGTACAGTTTGACCGGAATGGTGGCTCACTTTAGAGCGGAATATGCA
>JAYVUL010000344.1:0-4995 GCA_043787935.1 Chitinophagaceae bacterium
AGCCTGATAAGATTCTTCCTGTGAATTTGTTACCTGCGCAGGTAAAATGAGGATGAGTGGTTAATGAATTTTTTTTATAACAGAACCGGTTATGCATGCAATAAAAAATCCAGTAAGATGGCATTGGCTTTTTTTTCTTCTTCCCACATGCCCATATGGGCTGAATTGGCTAGTATGTAAACATGCGATTGAGAAGGAAGGTAACATAGCTGCAGGCTGCTCTGAAGCGGTACAGCCATATCATGTTCGCCGATGATGAATAGAACCGGCCGATTAAAATTTATCAGTACCGCTGTCCTGTCGGGCCGGGACATCATGGCTTCATAATATTGTATCAGCGCTGCTGCTGAAAAAATATTTCCCTTTTCAACCAGACCGTTAATTTTTTCAGGGTGTTTTGCGGCATAGTTGCCGGTAAACAGGCCCGGGATGCTGGTTTTTAAAAATATCCCGGCGCCTTTTTCCTTAATAAAGTCAATTGCTTTTTGCCGTACCTGCTTTTTCTCCTCACTATCGGCAAAGGCAGAAGAGTGAAAAAGGCCGAAGCTACTTAAGTTCTCAGGATATTTTTCTGCAAATGCAAGGGTGATGTAACCGCCCATGCTATGGCCTATCAATGAAATTTTCCCTTCACCAGATGGCAGCCGGACTAACCCGGGGCGTTCAGCATCTACTATTGCTTTTACTATTTCGGCATAGGTTTCAATGTCAGCTTCTGGCACAAATTCCGATTGCCCGCTGCCGGGGATATCAGGAATGATGAGCCGAAAATGTTGTTGAAGAATATTGATCTGCGGTTGCCATATGGTGCTGTCTTCTCCGAAGCCATGCAGCAGCATTGCAGTTCTTCCTTCACCATAAATTTTGTATTGAATGGAAGCACCTTGCCAGGAGATGTTTTTTGTGAGCATAGCACTTGATTTATGCAGCGGTGTATTTGCGGACCGCTCTGAATAATATTAACAGGCAAATGATGATCAGTGAATTGTTCAGTTGCTGCGGTAAAAAGAACCAGGCTGCCAGCACCAGTAACAAGCCTATGATGGTAATGCCTAAATATTTTTTTACCCGGTTTTTTTTACTGTTGATGAAAAATGCAGCTATTGCATGTGTTGGCCAGGCCCATAATAAATTGAAATTGCTTTTGCACATGGCATGGTCGGTGCCCAGCCACATAAACAGCAGCAGGATGCCGGCAGCACCGGTAACAAAAAACAACAAACCATCAAAACCCAGCAAAAAAGAACCTGCCCATTTATTATTAGAAACATCCAGCACAATGATGACAAGCAACAGCAGCAGGAAAATAACGGCCGGGGTAAAAAAAGATCTTGCTGTATGTAAATTATTGTAGGGGTAAAGTTCAGTTTTTGCCTGTACCAGGGTATTGCCGTGGTTGCTGCTGTCAAAACCTTTCATCAGGTTATCGGGTAAAAATTGCGATTGTTCTGCAGTCATCACCGCATCCGTAGGAGCACCCAGTAAAAGATCAATGCCGAGCTTGCTCCAATGCATATTGTTCTTATCCAGGTATTGATGGATGGCCTGCCTGAACCTTGTACCCTCAGGCATTACGGCTTTAAAAGCCGGCCTGTTTTTTTTATGCTGTACAATGATATCCCGCAGCCGGGTAGTGCAGTTGTCAAATAAAAAATCGTATTTATAATATTTGTTTTCTTCCCTGATGTTTTGAAATAAAAATTTTTCAACGGCTATTTTTTCTGCTGCCGTTAAGTTCAGCACCTGCTCTGTAATACCCCGGTTTGTTTGCTGATATTCCTCTTTAAAGTCAATGAAAGCTGCAGTAGAAACAAAATACATCAACTTGCCCCTGATAAATTTGGTGTAAAAACCCGGCTCATCAAAATTGAATGTGCCATAGTTGAAAACAATGTCCTGAACACTGCTGCTGTCTGTAACCCTTAATGCGCTGTGTCCAAAAGTAGAGTACAGTTCATCGCCGGGGGTACAGGTGAGCAGGCTGATGCGCAGGTGTGAAGAATCCTGGGCAAACAGGGAAATGGGAAAATGTGCAATTGTGCAAATGAATAATATGGGGAGTAAAGTTCTTTTCATACTGTGGTACGAAAGTAGCGGAATAAAATATATTTTGAATCGGGTTGCTATAGGCAATGGAGGTATCCGTTTTTATCTTGCTGAAAAATTTTAATCCTTAAAATAATGTGATTGTAAATAAAATAGCATCAGTCGTCTTTTTCCCGGTTTCAATAACTGAAAAGTAAAAGCCCCGAAAATTTATTTTCAGGGCTTTTAAAAAATCATATAGCCGGCGGTTATTGTTTTATAAATCTTGTTGTTGTCAGGTTGCCAGAAGCATCGGTACTGCTTACCTGGTAAATACCTGCTGCCAATTTGGAACAATCAAACCTGATAAAACTGCTGCCTGCAGGAATAGACTGTCGAGTATTTTGCAAAGTTCTGCCGCTGATATCAGTAATACTGGTCTCAATCACTGTGGCTTTATCACTGGCAATGCTTAGATTGGTTTCGGTGGTCACCAGCGAAGGGTACAGACCCGTTATTTCCACGCCATTATTTTTACCGTTAATCAGAATAACAGGTGAATAAGAAACTTTGCCATCCACATCAGTCATTTTTAACCGGTAGTAATTACGGCCGGAAAGAGGTTGCAAATCAGTAAAGTCAAATGGCTGGTTGCACCTTATTTGTGTTGCTGCAATGGCGCTTCCAACCGGCACAAAATTTCTTGCCTCTGCCGACCTTTCCACCTGCATGGAAAGGCTGTTGCCAATGCAGGTAACTTTCCAGTTCAGGGCATTTACACTGTTTTGCCTTTGGCCTCGGAGGTATTCCAGTTTAACAGGAATGATGCCGGAAACGGTAGCTGAAAGTGTAAAAGGGCTGAAGGTGGTAACGTTTGTAACGGTAATACTTCCTAAATTGGGAAGGCTTCCCGGGTCAGCACTTCCGCCGATGTCATTCCAGTCAGTACCATCATAATGTGCTACCCTTAACGGCGCTACATTAGTAATAAAACTATTGGCATCCAAAAAGGAAAAAGTGAGGTCAGCAGCGCCTGGCGTGGCCTGGTCTACTGTCCAGTATTCAAACCGGGATACCTCATAATTTGGTAAAAGTGCCAGCGTGGCAGGGTCGATTGTAAAATTGCTGAATGGCTTATAAACATATTTAACCGTATAACTGTTGAGCACACTACCGGTAATGCCTACCCGTACAGGGGCATATTTGTTATTGTTGCTGCCCACCGGAAATGTTATGGCACTGGTGGAAGTTCGCCTTATTTTTCCATCCACATAAGCCACTGGCGAACCTCCGCTAACCAACCCTCCCTGTGGAATATCCAGCAAAGCGGTTGAAGTGACCACCGCTTTACCCCTGATCAAAAAAAGATTTTGTACAGATACAGTGTCATTGATGGTAATGGTATCTTTTGTAAATGCAGGATTGAAGTTTATGGTCAGGTTATTTAATACTGAACCTGTTGTAAAACGCAAAAGCCCTGCTGTTTGTGTACCAACTGATTTGGTGATAAATATCTTTCCGCTGGTGCTGTTGATTTTACCGGTAGAGGAAGTGGTAACAAATGAACCATTGGTAAGATTAATGGTATTGGCACCAATAACAAGGGTGGTGGTATTGGCTCCCGATTGATTCAATTGAAGCCCGCCACCATTGGCGTTGCCAAAAGTAAGTGTGGTGTTTGCACCTAAGCTGATTACATTAACTGAAGTGGTTGTATCTCTTTGAAGACGGAAAATTTTCAATTCTGTTCCGTTACCGTTAATGCTTTGATTGCCGCTGCCGCCATTCATGCCAATGGTAATTCTACCGGCATCTCCTGAAGGGCTGGGCTCAAACTGGCTTATGGTGCTGGTGAAATTGATGTTACCAAAAATATTGAGTTTGGAAACAGAAGTGCTGGCACCGTTGAAACTTGCTACGCCATCTACAGTAAGGTTTCCTCTTACTGTAGTAGTTCCTGTTGAAAAATATTTCAAGCCGTTGGTCAGTTTCAGGTTATAATAAATCAGTGAAGGGAAACGGATCGTATCAGCGGTGCCGGTTCCTGCCTCTGCAAAATCAATGGTGGAGCCTACTGCAAAAGAATTAAAGAAAGGCTTCCTGTTATTTTGCAAAACCAGTGTTCCATTATTTGATATATCTATCCTGGTGGCTGATGTTACTGAATCTGCATTGGGTAATATGGTAAACGTAACCGGGTTAATTCCATCACCTACCACAACCCTTGTTGTATTGCCTGCATTGCTAACGGCCCATGTGCCGGTGTAGTTGGCATTGGTTTGGTTAACGATATTGAACAATTGATAATCATCAGTAAAGTTTGCTGGAGAAGGGCCACTGCCATCTGTGGAGCTACTCCAGGTGCCTGCATTGTTCAAGCCCAGGTTTGCTTTGGTATTGAAATAATTTTGAAAAACCCCGCCGGTAATATTTACCATTACGTCGGGTGCTCCTCCTCCGCTGTTGGTTATACTGCCTGCAAAAACACCCCTTGGTGCAGTGGCAGCAAGCCTTACAAAAATGGGGGTGGCAGTAAGGGCACTGCCGGTATAAGGAACCGTTAGAGAGGAGGGTGCTGCAATAAAAGGCCCCCCGCTGCTTAATGATATTTCTACATTAGCGCCCGGCGTTATGGTAATATTTCCTGCTGCAGGCGACAATGTGGACGCTGATACGCTATATGAAAGCGCAGCGGAAGCTGTACCGAAAGTGGTGTTTAAGGTCAAAGTTCCCGGAGAAACAGATATAAATGGAGTAGCTGCTCCACAGGTACTGAATGGCGTACTGCTGTTTCTTGGACTTACTGCTCCTGCAGCAAAATCTGCTGCATTATTGTTACCATCCTGGCAGCCATTGCTTGCTCTTAAAATACTGTTGGTATTGCCGCCGGAAGTTGGAGCCGCTGCACTGCCCTCAAAGCAATTGGCAGTGCCATAGCCAACAAGATCAACAATAGCAGTATTAGGAAGG
>JAYVUL010000345.1:0-8518 GCA_043787935.1 Chitinophagaceae bacterium
CCAATATCAATATCGAAAGTTGCGATATAAGTAATGCCGGGGAAATGGCTATCATGGCGCAAAATGTAGCCAATATTTTAGTAGATGGATGTACCACCAATTATATACTCAGCAATGCAATTAAACTGAATAACAGCCACGTTACCAATAGTACCGTAAGAAATTGTATTGTGAAAAATACCGGCATTTTCCCGGGCATGGGATTGAATGCGGGCCACTCTTATAAAGCCATTATTGCTTTTGCAGATAATGTAGTGGTGGCAAATAACAGGGTAGACACATCAGGTTTTGTGGGAATAGAATTCCAGGGAAGCAACATTTCAATAAATAACAATGTAGTAAATTATTACAATTTTATAAAAGATGATGCCGGCGGCATTTATACCTGGTCAGGAAGTTCAGACCTGGTTCCCGGTACGGTTTATACCAACAGGGTAATAAAGAATAACATTATTATGAATGGCATAGGCGCACCTTCCGGCCCAGGCAACAGCAGCAGCTTTACATCCGGCGTTCATTTAGACGGACGTTCAGTAAACCTGGATGTGCTGAACAATACCATTTTTAATACAAGTAAACATGGTATACATGTAAATAATGCAGTAGGGGTAAATATCAAGGGAAATACCTTTTTTAACAATTACAATTCTGTAAGCATCATGCGTTGGGCTGCTACGGGGCAGACCAAAAACCTGTCTATAAAAAACAATATTTGCTACGCCAAAACAAGCACCCAGAAAAATTTTTACTACACCAATACCGCAGTAAATGAGCCGGTGGTAACTACTTTCCAGGCAGCAGTGCAGGCATTGGGAAATATCGACAGTAATTACTATAGCAACATCAACCCAACAAGCATTAATTTTGAATGTTACCTTACTACCGGCGGTGCAGGCGTAGCTGAATCAAAATTATCACTGGAAGGCTGGCAGTCTTATTCCGGCCATGATGTAAACGGGAAAAACCCGGCTAAAGTGCCGGTGGGGTATAAATTAACCGGTTTAATTGGGAGCAATAAATTCGCCAACGGCTCATTTAACAGTAACATACTTGGCGTTACTTTATTTGGTTCAAATGTAGCAGCTGTATGGGATAACAGCGGCAAAATAAACGGAGGCTCATTAAAGCTTAGTTTCAACAGTCCGATTGCCAATAAACTTGGTACATTGTATAGCCCGATTGGGGCAGTAAGTTCTTCCAAAAATTATATTCTTCGTTTTAGCACCTATGGCACAACCCAACAGGGATATGTAAATGCCTTTATAAGGAAAACGGCTTCCCCCTATAGCAATCTTGTTCCTGTTCAAACAAAATCATTTGGCATTGGCAGAACAGACCATGAATTTTTATTCTCGGCACCAATAACAGATGTAGCAGGAAGCTTTGTGATAGAAATAGAACAAAATTCCGGAACTACCTACCTTGATAATGTTGAATTTTACGAAGCTAATGCAACTGTATTGAATACCGACGACCAGTTGCGTTTTGAATACAATGCAACAAATTCGGCTAAAACAATTGCATTGGATGGCAGGTATACCGCCGTTGATGGTACTGTATATAACAATTCCCTTACGCTGCAGCCCTACACATCAAAAATAATGGTGAAGGATACCGGTGCCGTTGCTTTAAAAGCCAGTGCCACCGCTGCAACAGTTAGTTGCTTTGGTGCAACCGCCTCTGTAACGGTTACTGCTACAGGTGGTACCAGTCCTTATAGTGGAACAGGTACTTTTACCGTTACTGCAGGAACTTATAATTATACAGTAACCGATGCAGGTGCAGCAAGTTCAACGGTGTCGGTAACGGTAACCCAACCTGCTGCAGCTTTGCAGGCTGCTGTTACAGCAGGTACCATCACTGTACCGGGCGGAACCACAACTGTTGTTGTCTCTGCCACCGGGGGCACCGCACCATATACCGGCAATGGCAGTTTTACCGTAACAGCCGGAACATATAACTATACTGTAACTGATGCGAAAGGATGTACTTCAACAATATCCATAACTGTTGCTGATGCAGGAAGCACAACTTTACAGGCTGTTGCAGCCGGTTCCGTTGCTATCAACTGCTTTGGAAGCACCGGTAATGTAAATGTTACTGCAACGGGAGGTACAACTCCATATACAGGTACAGGATCATTCCCGGTAAGTGCCGGTAAAGGTTCTTTGAAAATATCCTTCCCCTCAAGCATACCGGCCAGGTATACCGCATTGTACAGTTCCATTGGCGCTGTCAGCAGCACAAAAAATTATATTCTCAGATTCAGCACGCTGGGTACTACTACTACTGGTAAGTTAAAGGCTGCAATCAGGCTTACCAATTCGCCATGGACTACTATAGTACCAGAACAAACAGCAACATTTGGTTTAACAAGAACAGACCATGAATTCATCTTTACAGCACCTCCCTCACAGGCTGCTGCCAGTTTCCTGATCTTAATAGAACAGGCATCAGGGACTACCTACATTGATAACATTGCTTTTTTTGAGGCTACAACTGATGGAAAGTTAACAGGAAGCAATTTGTATAAATATGGCCAGTTTGAAAATAATATCAGCAACATAGTTGTGAACAGTTCCAACAACAATCATGTATCAACCTGGGATAATACAAGTAAAATCAGCAACACAAGTTATTTTACGGTATCAGATGCCGCTAATACTTCTTCTGTTGCGGTAGTAAATACCACTCAGCCCATAACAGCCTTAAATGCTTCTGCAACTTCCACGGCTATTGATGTGGTAACAGGGCTGGCTACCATAACAGTTACTGCCACTGGTGGCGCTGCCCCTTACACTGGTACCGGAATTTTTTCCAACCCTGCAGGTACTTATACCTATACCGTAACAGATGCCAATGGATGCGCTGCTACTGCAATAGTAACTGTACCACTTGCAAAAGGGCTAAACACTACGGCAAAGGGCCCGGTAGCTGCAAATACTGGAAGTGCAGCAAACAACGCATTAAGCGTAACTGCTTACCCCAACCCTTCAACAACATCATTTGGATTGATGGTAGAAGGTGGCAGTACTGAAAAAATAAGCATTGTTGTATATAGTTATGACGGTAAACCAGTGTATCAAACTGCGGGCAACAGCAACTTGAAATATACCTTCGGCAACAATTTTGTAACGGGTATATATATAGTGAAAGTGGTGCAGGGTACATCAACGCAAACAATAAAACTGGTTAAAGCAAATTAAAATACATTTCAACTTGTTTGTAAAGAAATCCCGGCTGTCATTAGCCGGGATTTTTTTACAACTCTTTTTTTAAAAAAAGTAACAGCAGTAAAATTATTGACATAAACGCCCCCTTCGCCGGGAAACAGGATGGCCAAATAAACAAACACACCTGTGGAAGGCTGACTTAAAAATCAGCAACAATTCACTGCCTGGCTGAAAAAAATCATAAATAACCACAAACTAACAACTGCAAACTGCAAACTATTTATATTTGCCACCTTAATAACAACCCACTATATGACTTATAAACGGATCAACAACATTACCGGATGGGCAATATGCCTCATTGCATGCACGGTATATATTATGACGATGGAAGCCACCGGCAGCTTTTGGGATTGCGGTGAATTTGCTTCGAGTGCTTACAAATTACAAATTCCCCATCCGCCGGGAGCACCATTGTTTGTATTGATAGGCCGTTTGTTTATGGTCCCTTTTGATGCTAAACATGCGGCAACTGGTGTTAACCTGATGAGTGCATTGGCCAGTGGTTTTACCATTTTGTTCTTGTTCTGGAGCATTACTCACTTTGCAAAAAAGCTATTGCTGAAATCCACCGATGTATTAACAGGCGAACAAACATTTGGCATCATGGCTGCCGGTGTGGTAGGTTCGTTGGCCTATTGTTTTTCTGATTCCTTTTGGTACAGTGCCGTAGAGAGCGAAGTGTACGCCCTCTCCTCTTTCTTTACCGCAATTGTTTTTTGGGCGGTATTAAAATGGGAAGATGCAGTAACGGAAGAAGAAAAAATTGGCATCAAAGGGCATTTTACGGGAGCTGACCGTTGGCTAATTTTAATATTCTACCTGATGGGGCTTTCGATAGGCGTGCATTTATTAAACCTCCTGACTATCCCTGCAATGGTGATGCTGTACTATTTTAAACGGTACAGGGTAAGTACCTGGGGAACTATCCTAGCCTTTGTTATTGGTTGTGCCATTACGGGAATTGTGCAAAAAGTAGTGATACAATATTCTATAAAAGGAGCGGGCAACCTGGATGTACTTTTTGTGAATGATTTTGGCCTGCCTTTCTTTACCGGTTTTGCATTTTTCTTTGTACTGGTGGGTGTACTGATATACTTTGGTTTGCGTATTGCCAATAAAAACAACTGGAATTTTTTAAAACTCAGTTTGTGGAGTATCTCTTTCATGCTGCTGGGTTACTCCTCCTATCTTACCACGCTTATCCGTTCAAATGCAGATACAGCGATTGATATGTACAATGTGGACAACCCGGTAAGTTTGGTAGGGTACTTAAGCAGGGAGCAATATGGCGACACACCGGTGATGCTTGGGCAGGACTTTACAGCGGGCAGCGTAACCGGAGAAGAATACCAGCCGGATTATACCAATGAAGACACTTATATTAAAACAAAGAATGGCTATGAAAAGAAAGGTAGAAAACAAACTGTTACCTACCATCCTGAAGATGAGCATATATTCCCCCGGATGTGGGATGCAGGTAACGAACAGGGCCATGCGCAATATTATGCTGACTTTGCAGGCATCAGTAAAGACCCCAAAACAGGTTTATGGAGTAATAAACCATCTCTGGGAGATAATATCAGTTTCTTTATGCAATACCAGGTTGGCTGGATGTACCTGAGGTATTTTATGTGGAATTTTGCAGGTAAACAAAATGATATACAAGGTGCGGCAATAAGCAATGTAAGGGATGGTAACTGGAAAAGCGGTATTCCTTTTTGGGATAAAATCCGCCTTGGCGACCAGCAGAAAATGCCGGATAGCATGAAGCAAAATAAAGCAAATAATAATTTATATGCCCTGCCTTTAATATTAGGATTGCTTGGATTGTTTTACCAGTTCAGGAAAGACCAGCGTGATGGCCTTATTGTTGGACTATTATTTTTCTTTACCGGCCTGGCCATAGTTATTTACCTGAATATGCCAGGCAATATGCCGAGGGAAAGAGACTATGCTTTTGTAGGCTCCTTCTACGCATTTGCCATCTGGATAGGGTTGGGCGTATTGTTCATTAAAGATCTGCTGGCAAAATTTATGAGTGGCACAATTGCTAATTTTTTAGCAACAGCAATTTGCATTGCAGCAGTACCTGTATTAATGGCAAGCCAGGAATGGGATGACCATGACAGGAGTAAAAAAGTACTGGCAAGAGACCTGGCCATTGATTATTTGGAAAGCTGTGATAAAAATGCCATCGTTATTTCTTTTGGCGATAACGATACCTATCCATTGTGGTATGCCCAGGAAGTGGAAGGTATCCGCAGGGATGTGCGGGTGATCAATTCCAGTTTATTGGGTATAGACTGGTATATTAACCAGCTTAGGTATAAAGTAAATGAAAGCGATCCTATTGACCCGATCTGGAGTGCGGAGCAAATTGAAGGCGCAAAAAGAGATGGTGTTTATTTTGTACAAAACCCGGCTTTCGATCAGAACCAGTACATGGATCTGTATACCATGATGAAAGACTGGGCAGGCAGTGATGACCTCAACAAGGTAAGGCCCGTGGGTGATAACATTTCGATCAATACTTATCCTACTAAAAAAGTAACGGTGCCGGTAGATGCAAACCTGGTGAGAAAAAATGGCACCGTGAATGCAGATGACAGTGTAGTGAATGAACTGAAGTTCGACATCCCAAAAACGATCCTGCAAAAAAATGATGCGGCTATTTTAAACATTATCGCTGCCAACAAATGGAAGCGGCCCATCTACTTTACCTCAGAAAGAATAGGCCTTGGCTTTGATAAATATATCAGGCAGGATGGCTTGTCGTACAGGCTGGTGCCCGTGGAAGGGGATGAGGTAAACAGGCAATGGGTGGCTGATAAAATGATGAACAAATTTGTATTTGGCAATGCTGACAAACCAGGCGTTTATTTTGATGAAGAGAACCGCAGGCATCTGAACAGTATACGGCTGGCCTATGCCACTGCTGCTGCAAACCTTGCTGACCATGGTAAGAAAGAAGAAGCTAAAAAATTACTGGAAAAATGTGACAGGAATATGCTGGACGAAAATTTTGGTTATGGCATGGTATCCCGTTTTCAACAGCACAATTTATTTTCTTTACGGTTTTTGGAAGCCTGCTACAAAGCAGGAGATACCACGCTGGCTCAAAAGGTGGGCCGCAGTGTAAAGAAAGACCTTCAGCAGCAAATGGTATATTATGCGGCACTGGGTAATATGTCTGCAGACGAACTGAACAAGGCGCTCGCACAGAGCATGCAGATCCGCTACCAGCAGCAGCGGGACGACTTCCTTGGCAATCTTACCAACAAACTGCGCCCGGTGTATGATGATGCTGAAAGGGGCTTCCAGTTTTTAAAGGAATTGGAATCAATAGAGCAGCAATACGGAATTACCAAACCGGCTTCGGTGGAAAATACCGGCACCATTAGTACAAACATACCACCTCAGGTTAAAGCGGATAGTGGTAAAAAATAAATCCGCATTAATTTATGCCAATAAAAAAATCCTTCCGTTGCCGGAGGGATTTTTTTATTTAACACCTGAACTTATTGATCAACTTAATTGTTGATTAAATTGCATGTTGACCAAGGTCGACAGACGACAGACCACAGAAGGATTTTTTAATTTTAAAGCTTTTACGTACACAAATGCTTCTGCTGTCCGTTGTCCATAGTCAGTCGTCTGTCGTCCAAAAAACAACAACTATGAAAGGTTTTAACTTCTCACAATACGATCCCGGTGCCAATGCCAAAAGTAAATTTGATCAATTGCTCGATCTCTTTATGCAACTTCTTACCTATACCAATGGCGAGGTGGGTGAAGCTATGCAATGGATGAATGAACTGGACAAAGAATATAAGCTTACCAACAATGACTATGGCATGGGTGATTTTTTTGAGGACCTGAAAGACAAAGGTTATATTGAAGAAGATAAAGGAAAAGGCGAAATAAAAATCACCCCTAAAACAGAGCAGGGTATCCGTAAAAAAAGCTTGGAAGAAATTTTCGGGAAACTGAAAAAAACAAAGCAGGGCAGCCACCACACTTTTAAGCCGGGTGGCGGCGATGAGATCAACCCTGAAACAAGGCCCTTTCAATTTGGTGATACCCTGGAGCAGATAGATTTCACTGCCTCCATACGCAATGCACAGATCAATCATGGGGCAGAAAGTTTCCGGCTGCATGAAGATGACCTGGAAATAAGGGAAACAGATTTTAAATCGCAGACCTCCACGGTGCTGATGATCGACATCAGCCACAGCATGATCCTGTATGGTGAAGACAGGATTTCACCAGCCAAGAAAGTAGCCATGGCACTGAGTGAACTGATTCAAACAAAATATCCTAAAGATACACTGGACATTGTGGTGTTTGGCAATGATGCCTGGACGATAGAAGTGAAAGACCTGCCCTATTTACAGGTAGGCCCTTACCATACCAACACCGTTGCCGGATTAGAACTGGCAATGGATATTTTACGCAAAAGAAGAAACCCCAATAAACAAATTTTTATGATCACCGATGGCAAACCTACCTGCCTGAAAGTGGGAACAAAATATTACAAGAACAGTTTTGGCGTGGACAGGAAAATACTGAACCGCTGTATGAGCCTTGCCACACAATGCAAAAAATTAAAGATACCCATCACCACTTTTATGATTGCCAGTGATCCCTACCTGCAAAAGTTTGTACAGGAGTTTACAGAAACAAATAACGGTAAGGCTTTCTTTGCATCACTTGATAAACTGGGAGCATTCATATTTAAAGATTTTGAGAGTGGCAAAAGGAAGACGGTGTATTGATATTTCAGACAATTCTTTTTTGCCGCTTAGGCATTAAGACGTTTTTAATAAAGGGAAGAGATAAGTTTTATCTAAAAAAATAAAAAATGTACCGGCTAACGGATCACGAACTTTGGTTATGCCAACAAATAAAAGATGCAGCTTATGCAGTACATAAAGAGTTAGGACCAGGGTTGCTTGAACAAATTTATGAAGTCTGTTTTTGTTACAAATTAAAAAGGAGAAGTGTTGTTACTCAAAGACAGGTAAAGCTTCCAATACAATATGATGGAATTATTTTTGATGAAGGCCTGCGGCTGGATGTACTGGTAGAAGACAGCATCATTTGTGAATTAAAGGCTGTAGATATTGTAAACCCAATTTGGCAGGCACAAATATTAAGTCACCTGAAATTATCCGGGCTTCATACAGGATTTATTATCAACTTTAATACAGCACTTCTAAAAGATGGAATAAGAAGGTATTACGTAGAATGATCAAAAAAGCAACATATTATAAACCATATTT
>JAYVUL010000346.1:0-10724 GCA_043787935.1 Chitinophagaceae bacterium
ATGGGGCAATCAGACATCAGACATCAGACATCAGACATCAGACATCAGACATCAGACATCAGACATCAGACATCAGACATCAGACATCAGACATCAGACATTAATTACTTTGTTGCAAAAATGATGGTATGCTTACTAAAATCAAAATAATAGTTTTAGTCTCCGCCTTATTTACCTCCACTATTGCTTTACAGGCACAAATAGTTAAGCTGGTTACTTCCGGAAAAAAAACATCTTTACGTGGTTTGAGTGTGGTGAGTAACAGGGTAATTTGGGTAAGCGGCAGTGCCGGCACTGTGGGTATGAGCCTGGATAGTGGTAACACCTGGAAATGGATCACCGTAAAAGGTTTTGAAAAATCTGACTTCAGAGACATTGAAGCATTTGATGAAACTTCCGCCGTGATTATGGGTATTGGCGAACCTGCTTATATTTTAAGAACCTCCAATGCCGGTGAAACCTGGAAAGTGGTATATGAAAATAAAACCAGGGGCATGTTTCTGGATGCAATGGAATTTTGGAATGAAATGAGCGGCATTGTAGTAGGTGACCCCATCAATAACAAGATCTTTATTGCCCGCAGTTTTGATGGCGGCATGAACTGGAGGGCTTTACCGGCTGCCAATTATCCTGCAGCAGACAGCGGTGAAGCCATGTTTGCAAGCAGTGGCACCAACGTAAGAAAACTTAACCGGCAGGAAGCGGTTTTTGTAACCGGCGGTTTACGCAGCAGGTTGTTTATTAAAGATAAAAAAAATGACCTGCCCATCCTCCAGGGAAAAGAAACTACCGGCGCAAATTCTTTGGCCGTTAAAAACATAAAAACGATGGTGGTGGTTGGTGGAGACTTTAATAAAAAAGATGACGTTGAAAAAAATTGTTTTATTACCACCGATGGGGGAAAAACATTTGCTGCACCAATTGCACCTCCCCATGGCTACCGCAGTTGTGTAGAATACCTGAACAAAAAGAACTGGGTTAGCTGCGGTTTAAATGGCGTTGATTTCAGCATTGATGAGGGTAAAAACTGGAACTGGATCAGTAAGGAGAGTTTTCATGTGTGCCAAAAAGCAAAAGTTGGCAATGCCGTTTTTTTTGCCGGTAGCGACGGAAGGATTGGAAAATTAGTTTTGTAGAAAAGGTAATTAAGGAACTATTTTTTAAACATAAAATAAACAGCACCAACCAGGAAAGCAAAGCTCACAAGGTATTTCCATTGAAAAGGTTCTTTTAAATAACATACGGCAAAAACTGAAAACACCAACAAAGTAATCACTTCCTGCGTAATCTTTAGCTGGAACCCATTTACCCCGCTGGTATAACCCAGCCTGTTGGCAGGAACCATCAGGCAATACTCAAAAAAAGCAATGCCCCAGCTAATAGCAATCGCTTTCCAAAGGGGCATACTGGTATTTTTCAAATTTCCATACCAGGCAAACGTCATAAATATATTTGAAAACAAAAGAAGCAATATTGTACGTATCATAAAAAAGAGATAATTTTAAATTTGATGACAAAGCTAGAAATGAAAACCTTAAATATATTTGCTTTTGAAAAATAAACGCTTTGGCATGATTTTGGAAAATGAAGCAGTGCTAATCTAAATGATTGACTGATTGCCGGTCAAATCGAAACTAACCCTACCGGATAAACATATAAAACCCATTAATAACTATAAAAAACGACACAAATGGCATTTGAAAATTTCCCATCAGCTACAAGTAAACCGCCAACACCTCCGGAAGCTCCCAAAACAGACTGGCGCTTTTTTTTAACCATAGGTTTGGTAATTGCATTGCTGGGCACATGGGGCTACATTATCTGGGACAAGAGTAAGGTAAAAGAAACCATCCAGCAAAAAGACTCCCAGTATGCCTCGGTAGTATCGGAAAAAGATACCCTTAAAAACTTACTGGATGAAGCAACCATGCGCTATGATGGCCTGAAAACTTCCAATGCAAAAAAAGACAGTACAATTACGGCAAAGGACAGGGAGATCGCTGACAAGAAAGCTAAAATTCAAAGTATATTAGCTAAGGCAAATGCCACTAAAGAAGAGCTTGCCCAGGCTAAATCTTTGATTGCATCCTTAAATACTGATATTGAATCCTACAAAGTACAGATTGAAACATTAAAAGGAGAAAACGTTGCCCTGACTAAAGAAAAAGAAGAAGTAACACAACAAAAATATGCCGTACAAAAAAATTACGACTCTGCTAAATCCGTAATAAAACAAAAAGAAGATTTGCTGGATGTGGGCTCCACTTTACATGCTTCGGGGTTTAATATAATTGGCATCGACGAAAAAGGGGGAGGCAAAGAAAAAGAAACATCCAAAGCAAAGAAGGTGGATAAATTAAGGATCTCTTTTAACCTGGATGAAAACAGGATCTCTCCTTCGGGGGCAAAAGAACTGTATATCTGCATTGCCGGCCCCGATGGAAAACCTATAGCAGTTGAAGCTTTAGGCTCAGGCATGTTTAATACCAGGGAAGATGGACAAAAAACATTCACTCAAAAAGTTCAGATCAACTATACGCAGGGCCAAAAACAAATTGTAAGTTTCGACTGGAAGCAAAACACCAACTACCAGGTAGGAAATTATAAAATTGAAGTATACCACAATGGATTTAAAATTGGGGAAGGTACTGCCATATTGAAGAAAGCAGGCTTCCTGGGTTTGTAGTATTGCAGGTTAAATAAACTAATTGCAAAAGCGTTCCGTTTTTCCGGAACGCTTTTATGTTTTTAAAAGTTTCAGTTACAAGTTGAAATTTGCTTAAAGACCAGAAAAATCCGGGCCAAATAAATGATAAAGACCGGCGGCAGATAACCGGTTGATTTAAGCGGCCATACTATTTGAAAATCCTGTTTTAATGGTAATAAAAAGGAAAGCGCTTAATCCCCATTATTTAAAAATAAACAACTGCTTATTTTTGAATAACTATTTTCAAGGAAGTACTTGTTTTACCTGGCCCGTTTAACTCCAGCTGGTAGCTTCCACTTAATACAGTTGGTGAAAACTCTATTGATTGAGTGGAATTACCTCCGGAATAATAGATAGTTTTAGCCGTAATCCATTCACCTGAACTGCTGAACAATTTTACCGTATAGGAACCAATGGCAACAGCATTCATTTGAAGGAACAGGGTATTACCTTTTACAGGGTTAGGAAATACAAATATTCCTTTTTTAGTGTTTACTTTTCTAATGTTCACCACACTGCTGTAAGCGATCACACCATTGTTGCTAATGCTTTTAATGCGGTAATAATAATTACCGGGTGCAGGGTTTATATCTGTCCAGCTATAGCTAACCGCTGTTGTGCTTTTCCCTTTACCAGGGCTGGAGGCAGCAGTGGTAAATGATATGCCATCAACAGATCTTTCAATTTCAAATCGGTTAATGTTCAACTCATCTGCTATTTTCCATGCTACCATAATATCTTCATTTGAAATATACCCGCTGATATCAAGATAATAAACGGAAGGCCTGAAAACAAGCCTGAACCGTTCAGTATTTGCCGAAGATGTATTGGGAATAACACTGAAATCGTACCGGCTGGTATCTTTTATACTGACGGGAGTTTTAGTATCTAAAAAAACATCTTCTAAAAATGCAGCAGTACCGGTTGGTGCATTGATTTCTTCCATTGTCAATTCCAATTGATAATTTTTTTGCTTCAGTTGTGTCATGCTGAAGAATATCGTATCTATGGTGCTCACAGGTTTTCGTCTTTCAATAGCAAGCTTTGTACCCCCGGTTATTAATCCAAAATTTTCAGAGAAGTTGGGTAGTTTTTTTACATCCTCCGCATCTACCTCATTATGGTAAGCCGTATCAAAAGTAACGAGGGCTGCATCGTTTACAGAGACGCTGTTATCCGCATTATTTGCCAGTAAGCTTGCCCGTACCTGGCGCACGGGCCGGAACTGGGTAATATTGCTTCCGGTTACTTTGTTTGGTTCCTGTATGCGTATCCCCGTTGAAGCACCAGTATAGTCTATCACAAATGCAGAGCCCGACTGAATATCACCGGTATTGGCAATACTGCTCGGGCCACTTGTTAACACACTTCTGTCGTATAATCCGGTACCGCTGTTATAGCTCAATGCTACCCATCCTCCTACCCCATTATTGCCGGTGATGTTGGGATCCCACAAATAAAATGCATCAGCAAATGCACCGCTCACATTTGCTCCATTTTGGATCAATTTATGAAAATTGATAGCTGAAGGATATGGATTGCCCACCACCCTGAAATTAGAACTGCCATTCACGTAACTGGAAGTTAAAGGGATATCCAACAACCCGGTATTGATGCTTCCTTTCATCCGAAGGATGGTGGGAGATGTTGCTGATCCTGTACCCTGGGAAAGCAAGGTACCCCTGTCTCCTCTTACAAAAACAAAATAGCCGGGTTGATCAGTTACATATCCTGAATTTAATATAGAACCATTATTGGTGGCTGTTGGCACCCCGTCCCAGCCGGTGCCGGTTAAATAGCGTATGGAAGTATTTCCGTTAATACCCTGATCGTAGCCGTTAGTGGCAGGGTTACCAAAGGTAATGTGTGTTCCGTAACCTGGATTGGGATTATTGGCAGCATTTATTACTGACGGGTTTGTTACTCTTGCAGCACTTTCCTGCCAGCAATCACTGATTTTAACCATGCTGCCGGCAGTAACAGGGGCAGTTAACAAACGCCAGGCTCTTCTACCGGGGATAAAGCGCTGTATCACCATTTTCCCTGAAACGGCATTTCCTGTATTTGTTCCATTATTTGTAATATCCGCCAGCCTGGCTGTACCCAAAGCAGTTGATAACAACACCACATTATCCCCAGTATTTAAGGTGCTGTTATTTACATTTCCAAAAGCAAGGTCACCTTTAATATTTAATAAATTTCCGGCACTGTTGGATACAACCAGGCCATTGGGATTACTTAATGCAAGGTCTTTTATGGTATTACCAGCAAACATATTACCTGCAACGTTTTGTGTTGCTGAACCATTAAACTCAATACTTCCGTTACCCGCATCAAAACTGCCACTGTTACTTATAGTACCTGCTATAAATAATTTTGCCCCGCTGACAGTAAGGGAGGCTGTTGGGTTAATGACCAGGTTATTTATTGTTGCAGTACCCGAACCTAATATAGGCGAATAGGTTGTACCTGCGGGAATTGTTACGTTTGGACAGGAAGTAGACGGCAATAAGCCATCAGACCAGTTGGAAGCTGTTTGCCAGTTGTTACTGACTGTTCCCGCCCAAACATTATGAAGGCCGGTAGTTGCAACAGTAGAATAAGCTGCTGCACAGGCACCACTTTTCACCAGGGCCCGGTATAAAGTTGTTTGAGCAGCAATGGTATACAAAAGTGAAGTGGTGGTATTGGCAATTGGGGTCCATGAAATACCGCCATTTGTTGAACTTTCCCATTGAGTTACATTACCAACATTTCCTGATAAGCTTATTGTATTGCTGCCACCGGAACAGGCAGAAACTGAAGGTATGGTACCTCCAACTGTATTTGGAAATACAGTAAGTATGGTTGAATTACCGGAATTAAAATTTTGGATACAGGCAGGTCCCCCGTTTATACTGCTTGCTATTGATGTTATCGTAAAATTCTGTCCGCTATCCGAATAATTTAATGGCAAAGTAAAAGTTGCTATACCAGACCCATTGCTGGCGAGGGCATTCACATTTTGCACTGATCCGCTTCCTATTTTATAACTGACGGCAGAGGTACTGTTCGCAAGTAATCCATTTAAGGTAACCGTTGCATTGGCTCCGGTGCAAACTGTATTGGCAGAAACACCGGTTAATGTCGCCAATGGATTTACAGTTACCGTATCTTTTGCAGTTTTAAAACACCCTGATGCATCGGTTGCGGTTGCTGTAACGGTGTAAATAGTGGTAACGGCAGGATTAGCTGTAACAGTACTTCCTGTTGTGGAGGATAGCCCCGTTGCCGGGCTCCACGAATAGGTATAAGAGACAGCACTCGATGCCGTTAGGTTGGTACTGCTTCCAATACAAATTTTTGGGTTACTGCCTCCCACACCAAATTTAATATTGGCAGAGTCGCCGGTAGTACTGCTGGGTCTTTGGCGGTTGGTACCAGCTACCAGGTTTTGCGGAACACTGCACCCTCCGGAACTTACTAATAGCCAGTAACAATCAGTTGATGGAGGTATAAAGCTGGGGTTGGTAGCTCCGGGAACGGGAGTGGAAACACCCGCTACCCCGCAATTATTTTTTGCCATCCATTGATAACTGAAACTACCATTTCCTCCTCCAGGTGTACCAGGCAATATAAATTGAACACCAAGTCCGTTGCAGTTGGGCGTCTGTACCCAGTTGTTGGTGGAATTGGCGTCAATAGCGGGCGTTATTGTTAAGATCTTTGTTGACGTAGCATTACCACAGGGGGAATTACCAAAAGCAGTCAATGTCAATATTACTGCTCCGGCTGCCTTGTCTGCTGCACTTGGTCTATACGTTGCCGTTATTAAAGAAGTGGCATTGGTAAAGGTTCCTGTGCCACTTGAAGACCATAATACACTGTTATTATTGGTGGCAGATGAACCTGAAGTAATATTAACTGCAGACACACCAGAGGCGGTTTGGGCAGAGTCTGAACAGGTAATTACAGGCGTGCCGGCATTAACCGTTGGAATACCAAACACTATAATATTTACAGCCCTGTTTGCATTTCCACAGGAGTTAGCAGCAGTAACGGTATAGTTAGCAGCAGCTGAAATGGCGAATGGTATACCTGAAATAATACCGGAAACAGGATCCAGAACCAAACCTGCAGGAAGTGCTGGACTCACAGTATAGGCAGTTGGTGCTCCACCACTGCTTGAAGGTGAATTATTTGTAATGGGAAACCCCAAACAATAAGAAACTGTATTTGATGCATAAGTAAGGGCCGTAGGTGCCGCCCCGGCAATAGTAATATTTACAGCAACAGAAGTGAATCCACAACTGTTTGTTGCTGTAACCATGTAATTTGAAGCCGCTGTTACCGATGAGGGCGTACCTGAAATAATACCGGTAGCAGTATTTAAGTTTAAACCTGCCGGCAGCGCCGGATTTACTGAATAGGATATGGCTGTACCTCCATTGTTAGAAGGAGTATTCGCTGTAATTGCGGATCCGGGACAATACACTACAGGGTTTACACTGTAGGTAAGAGAAGCAGGCGCTATTGTAACGGCGATGTTAACAGCCTTAGCAGTAAAACCACAGGAGTTAGCAGCAGTGATGGTATAATTTGCAGCAGCAGCTGCTCCTGCAGGTGTACCCGAAATAATACCGGAAACGGGATCCAAGACCAAGCCTGCAGGAAGCGCAGGGCTCACCGTGTAAGCAGTGGGTACTCCGCCACTGTTAGTTGGTAAATTATTTGTAATGGTAACTCCATTACAATAGGAGACGGTATTGGCAGTATAAGTAAGTGCTGTTGGTGCTGCCGCAGAAATGGTAATATTTACGATAACATTATTGGTTCCGCAACTATTCGTTGCCGTAATAGTATAATCAGCAGCAGCAGCTGTTGCAGTGGGTATACCGGAAATAATACCGGTTACTGTGTTTAAGCTTAACCCCGCTGGAAGCGCAGGACTCACTGAATAGGATGAAGCAGCACCTCCGCCATTGAAAGGGATATTTAAAGTAATTGCAGCACCAGGACAATAGGCTGCCGGGTTATCACTATAAGTAATGGAAGGGGCAGCTGAAGTAACAGAAATGTTTACATCCCTTGTAGTAAATCCACAGGAGTTAGCAGCTGTAACAGTATAGTTAGCTGAGGCTGAAATGGCAGCTGGTGTACCCGAAATAATTCCTGTAAAAGGATCTACATTCAACCCTGCAGGAAGTGTCGGGCTAACTGAGTAAGTGGTTGGTGCTCCGCCACTGTTAGATGGTAAATTATTTGTGATAGGAACCCCAAAACAATAAGCCACTGTATTGGATGAATAGGTAAGGGCAGTTGGTGCCGCCACAGAAACACTGATATTTACCGCAACGGAAGTGGACCCACAACTATTGATTGCCGTAACAGTGTAATCCGCTGCTGCTGAAGCTGCAGCAGGTGTACCGGAAATAATACCTGTACCAGTATTTAAGTTTAATCCCGCAGGCAGTGCGGGACTCACTGCATAAGAAGCAGGAGCGCCGCCACTATTGGAAGGCGTATTGGATGTAATGGCAGTACCATTGCAATATACCACAGGGTTTGCTGCATAATTGAGTGATGATGGGGGAGCCACAATAGTTAAGGATGCAGCCGTTGTAAATTGCGTGCACCCCCCGACTGCCGCTATTGTATAAGTTACAGTATATGTTCCTGCTGTACTTGTTCCTAAAGAAATATCACCTGAAGAGGCATCAAGAGATAATGTTCCTGCCCCTGCTGTCTTAGTATAGGTCCCTCCGGTTGTCCCGGTCCTTGTAACAAAGGCGGTACCATTATTTGAACAATAAGGTGTTCCATTGTAAGCAATAGTTGCTGAGGGTGGCGCAGTAATGGTGAATGCAAGGGATGCATTAGCTCCATTACTGCCGGTAAAGGTTGGAGTAGAAGATCCAATCGCAATTTTGTACCCACTACCTGTTGCTGTGGCAAGAGGAATAGTAACAGTCCTGGTAATCCCATTGGTTATCCCACCGTTTGAGTTGGAATAGGTAACTCCGGTAGTATTAAACGTTCCCAAACTGGTATAAGGTGCCGTTCCTGCAGCAGTACTCAGGTAAATAGTATACACTGTGGTATTGGTATACCTGCTGGGGACACCATTTCCGTTAGTTACTGAAAAAGAAAGTGATACCGTTGATCCGGCACATACAGGTGCCCCTGAAACCAATGGAATTCCAACAGTTTGGGCAGCTGTTTTCTGGGGCAGTATTGCAGCAAGACAAAATAATATGCTGAGCAAAAACATTTTCAAATATGCAGCAGCCGGCATATTTATATTGCGTGTAAATAAGGCCCTGTAAAAAGCATTAAAATAACAGTATCCATTTAAAGCAGGAAGGATTTTAAATACAGCATATAGGGCATGCATGCACACCAGCGAACTAAAAAACAATTGAACATAAATTTCCTTCATGAAATAAATTAAAACATTTAACATCAACCACTTTGGTATTGGCTAAATATGAATTTACTAACCTAAAAAACCGAGGTTAAATAAAGAAATTCAAAGGAATTGGGTAATAAAAAATGGAATAAATGCAGTCAGAAAAAATTCCGGATTACTTCAGAAGAATTGGAAATGGAATTAATTTTTCCTGGAGGTTTTCAGTAAGATAAAAAATACTGAAGTTGTTTTTTAGGATTGGATACAAACCGGATGCAATGTATATCAAAAATCATTAAGATTCAAACAAAACAGGCTAAATATTTATCCCGCTTTTCCGCAATAAAAAAATGGCCAAATTGGTAGGGCTTATAAACATTTCAGCAGGCATAAAATATGCCTGCTGAAATGCTGTTAATCATTTATTTCTTCCTGTTATTTATCCTGGTCAAGAATTAATTGCTGCACCTTTTTAGTGTTATCAGGTAATACTACCTGCAATTGGTAAGCCCCATTAGGAATTAATGATGGCAAGGTAATGCTTTGAGATGCACTGCCTGCGTTATGCCGGGCATTACTGCTATACAACACCTGGCCTGCAGCATTGATCAGGCTGATGCTGTATTTCCCGGCTTGTTGGTTGGAAAATGATATATTTATCGGGTTTCCTTTTACCGGATTTGGTGATACAGTAATGCCTGTACTACCATTGCCCATCTGTATTTTTATAATACCGGTGTAGTTAAACTGCCCGCTGCTGCCGATGCTTTTTACCCGGTAATAAGTGGTTCCTGATTCTACATTTTCATCGAGCCAGTTGTAAGTAACAGTGCCTCCGGAAATATTCCTGGCTGTTTGTGTGGCCACAGCAGTAAAATTTCGGCCATCTCTTGATTTCATTACCTCGTAACCGGAAATATTTACCTGGTTGGCCACTTTCCATTCCAGGGCAACATTATTGTTTACCTGCAGTGCTTTGATGGCAGTGAAAGTTACGGGCAAAGGCCCCTGTGGCCTGAATACCATCCTGAACCTGTTTGCAGCAGAGGAGGCTGCATCGGCATTAACCGTAAAGTTGATACTGGTGGTTATGCCCAGGTCAACCGGAGTGCTGGTATGCAGGTAGTTGTCTTCCAGTTCTGCTGTTAAACCCCATCCACCCATATTGGAAGGCTGAAATTCCAGTTTGTATTGCTGCTGTAAAAGGTTCCACATTTTGAAAGAGATCATATCATTGATGGCAGCAGGCTGCCTGCCTTCAATTGCGAGGGTGCTGTTATCCCGATCTATGGCGAAGTTTTCGCCGGTGTTGGAAAGTTTCAATGCATCATGTCCATCTATAGCATTGGTATAGGCATTGTCAAACTTCACCACATTCACATCGGCCACCGTGCTGTTGCTGCCATTTACTGAATACAACCTGCTGTACAATGCCGCAGGAATATTTGCCGGCGCAGAAGGCCTGAACCCAAGGCTGCCATTGGTGCCGCTAACCTTACTGGCTTCTGTTAAGGTTACGGTGCCGGGGCCGCTGTTATCTGTTTTTACAAAAAAGGCCTGGCCGCTCTCTATGATTTGATTGGTAGCCCCATAACTGCCGCCGCCTATCAGTGTGGGATAGCCCAGGTC
>JAYVUL010000347.1:0-4294 GCA_043787935.1 Chitinophagaceae bacterium
TTGCGGCAAGGTTCCTGGCTGCACTGTCAATCAGTATGTTGCTGGTGCTATTATTTTCATCTGGAGCACAGGCTCAGCAGTCTGCAGTAAAAAAGGTTAAAAAAGATAAAGCGGCCATAAGTAAATACCGAGAAAATCGTAAAGAAGATCAGGACTACGAAAAAAAAGGAATGGAGGATAGGGACAGTGATAAATATGACGGCCCAGACAAAGCGGCCGAAATGGAGTTCAATAAAACAAAGGACCCAGTTACTGGGAAAGTGCCAAGAGAGAGAATGATGGTTGCTTTGGAAAAAGCTAAAAGATCTAAAGAAGCACAAAGAATTAGGCCAGGCAATACCACCCTGGCTAATTACTCTTGGGTGGAGCGGGGCCCCACCAGCGATGTGGTTGGTGTGAGCAGCGGAAACACAAGGCCCAATAATGGAGTAGCCGCTGGCCGTATGAGGGCAATATGTGTTGACCAGTCAGATGCCACTGGTAAAACAGTTTGGGTGGGTGGTGTTGATGGAGGTATTTGGAAAACTACAGACATCACTGTATCACCTGCTAACTGGATATTGGTAAATGATTACCTGAGTAATCTTGCAGTTACTTCTATTTGCCAGGATCCAGGCAACAGTAATACGCTGTATTTCTGCACAGGGGAGGCTTTCTATAATTCAGATGGCGTTGCCGGCGATGGTGTTTTCAAGAGTACGGATCATGGGGTTAGCTGGAACTTATTGCCGTCAACTGTTAATTCCAGTTTTTATTATTGTTCAAAAATTTTATGCGATGTTTCCGGCAATGTTTATATCACCTCCCGGAATGGGGTTTTCCGTTCAAATGATGGCGGCAACAGCTGGTCTAACATTACGCCTACAGGCTTGACTACTAATAATGGCTTCAGCGATATGGAACTCAGTTCAACCGGCCGCCTTCACGTAAGTGCCGGTATATTCGCTACCTGTGGTTACCGCTTTACCGATAACCCTGCAACTGTAGCGGCAGGCACCTGGACTTCTGCAACATCGGGGTTCCCTGCCAGTGCGGTAAGGATAGAACTTGCCTGCAGTGGCAATACCTTATATGCCCTGCCTTCCAATAGCAGCTATGTAGTTACAGCTGTTTATAAATCTACGAATGGAGGTGCCACCTGGACCAATACTGCTTTAACCACCACTAACCAGACTGACTATAATGGCTCTACTACCGGAGGGTCATCATGGTATTGCATGGCTATTGAAATTGATCCATCCGATGCCAATAATGTAATCATTGGAAATCTTAATTGCCTGAAATCAGTTAATGGAGGCAGTACCTGGGCTAAAATGTCGGAATGGGTGGGTACAACTGGCCAATATGTTCATGCCGACCAGCACATAATTAAATGGTACGACAACGGGAACAAATTACTGATAGGCTGTGACGGGGGTATTCATTATTCCAGCGATAAAGGAGTGACCATACGTGACAGAAATGTGGGCTTAAGAATAAAGCAATTTTATTCCTGTGCGGTACATCCTACTACTACGGATTATTTTTTAGCCGGTGCCCAGGATAATGGTGCGCATCAGTTTACAAATGCAGGGTTGGGAAGCAGTACCGAAGTAACAGGAGGGGATGGCGCTTTTGTACACATTGACCAGGACCAACCACAATATCAATTTACTTCTTATATCTATAACCAATACAACAGAAGTACAAATGGAGGAAATACATGGTCCAGTGTAACTTTAAGTTCTTCGACCGGACAGTTCATTAATCCCACTGATTATGATAATACCGCCAATATTATGTATTGTGGCAATACAGCCGGTACCTACCTAAGGTGGACCAACCCACAAACGGGCAGTACCAATGCTTCTGTTTCTATTACAGCATTAAATAGCCAGCCGGTAACGGCTGTTACGGTTTCACCCTACACGGCTAACAGGGTATATTTAGGTACATGGAATTATTCCGGTAACACCAGGATTTGTTATGTTGATGGTGCCAATACTATCGCAAGTGGTTCGGCAGGTACCAATATCAGTACCGGGCTTCCCACCAATGTATCTGCTTCGTGTATTGCTGTTGGAACAACAGACAACAACCTGATGGTTTGTTTTTCAAATTACGGGGTTCAAAATATATGGGTAAGCAGCAACAATGGCACAAGCTGGACCAATATTGATGGCAACCTGCCAGATATGCCGGTAAGATGGTGCATGTTTTATCCCGGTAGTAATACCAGGGCAATCATTGCTACAGAAACAGGCGTATGGTCTACTACTTTAATAAATGGGGCTTCTACTTTTTGGGTTGCTGAAACCAGTTTCCCTTACGTTAGAACAGATATGCTGAAATACAGAAGTTCAGACAAAACGCTTGTTGCGGCTACACATGGCCGTGGTCTTTATACCACCACATTACCTGCCTGTATTGTAACCGCCGTTGTTTCGGGCAATAACAGCCCGATTTCGTGTGCAGGTACTGCCACCTTTAATTTAACTGGTACGGCTAACGCAACTGTTACCTATAATATTAATGGAGGAAGCAATGCAACCGTTACCTTGTCTGCCGGTGGTACAGCAACAGTTAGTGTAAGCAACGCCATATCTAATCAATTATTGACACTCGTTTCCGTGACGGATGGTAGTTGTACAGATGGCTTAGGCACTACGTCAACTGTTACGGTCAATACCAGCTTATCTGCAGCTTATGCTAATTTGCAATATCCTTCTATTGCAACCATTTGCCAGGGTACCAATTTTAATTCTTACGGACAGGTATATAAAGCCGGCTTAACAGAGGCGGCAGGTGCAGGCGCAAATATTGTGGCACAACTCGGTATCAGTCCGGTAAATACCAATTCCAATCCTGCCACCTGGACTACCTGGACTTCAGGCAGTTTTAACACGCAGTCCGGCAACAATGATGAATATACCGTTTCAACCGGCAGCGCTTTGGCGACTGGTACGTATTATTATGCATACAGGTTTACTTTATCAACCGGTTGCGGTTATCAATTTGGCGGCTACAGTGCCGGGGGAGGAGGTTTTTGGGATGGTGTTACAAACCTGAGCGGAATACTAACGGTGAATGCTACCCCAACGATGACTAATACTTCCTCTGCATCCATTAGCAGCAACAGTACCGTAAGTATAACATTATCAAGTACAAGTGCAGCTGCATACACCTGGGTTGCTGCCGACAATCCAAATGTTACCGGCGAGAGTACTACAGTGCAAACAAGTTCTACCTTAAGTAATACGCTGATTAACACCTCCGGTGTTGCACAAAATGTTGTGTATACGGTAATTCCTACTTCAACCTTAAGTGGAAGTTGCGTGGGGGCTACACAAATAGTCACTGTAACCGTAGGGGCAGGATGCACCTCGCCAACAGCTTATTCTGTAACCGGAGGTGGTGCATATTGCTCAGGAGGAACCGGTGTTGCTGTTGGTATTGCCAACTCACAAACCGGGGTTAATTACCAGTTGCAAATCAATGGGGTTAACTCTGGCAGCCCCATAGCAGGAACAAATGCTGCAATCAGTTTTGGTAACCAAACTACTGCAGGCACCTATACGGTAGTTGGAACCACTGTTGTTGGCAGCTGCTCTGGAAATATGACAGGGTCGGTAACGGTTTCAATAAACCCTTTGCTCAATGCGGCTTATGCCAACCTGCAATTTCCTTCGACAATAAGCATTTGCCCGGGAGGCAATTTTACTTCTTATGGACAGGTGTATAAAGCCGGCCTTACCGAATCAGCCGGTGCAGGCGCAGGCATTGTTGCAGAACTTGGCATTAGCCCTGTTAACAACAATTCCAATCCGAATATATGGACCAACTGGACAACGGCATCGTTCAATGTTCAGTCGGGTAACAATGATGAATATGTTGCTTCTGCCGGCAGTTTATTAACACCAGGCACCTATTATTATGCATTCCGTTATTCTTTAAATGGATGTGGTTATCAGTACGGCGGATATAGTTCCGGTGGTGGTGGGTTCTGGGATGGAAGCAGTAATATAAGTGGTATACTTACTGTAAACAGTTTGCCAGCAATTTCTTCAGTTACTTCCACCGGCAATATTACAACCATTTGTGCCAATACTACTACCACGCTCACTGCAAACGGTGTTGCAGGTGCAGGCGCAGCCGTTAACTGGTACACCGGACCTGGCGGCTCAGGCTTTATCTCTGGACCAAGTGGTTCCATTGTAGCCGGCCCGGGCACTTATTATGCAAGGGTAACGGGTACCTGTACACCAGCAGCAGAAACCTTTATTACCATCAGCAGCATTGCAGTGCCAGCGATCAC
>JAYVUL010000348.1:0-18628 GCA_043787935.1 Chitinophagaceae bacterium
TAATCCGGCCCAATGATTTTGGCCAGGCGCTTCACGGAGATATAGTGAAGGTGCAGATCAACAAAGACAGCGGCAGGGGAAGGCGTACCGAAGGAAAAATAACAGGCGTGGCCGAAAGGAAGCAAACAACATTTATAGGCAACATACAGGTAAAGAGCAACTTTGCTTTTTTTATACCGGCTTCTGAAAAACCGATCCCTGATTTCTATGTGCCACTGGAAAAACTGCATGGGGCCGAAGATGGCAACAGGGTAGTGGTGAAAATGGTAAAGTGGGATAAGGGAGATAAAAAACCGGAAGGCGAAGTGGTAAGTATTTTAAAAGCCAGCGACCGGAATGATATGGCGATGAAAGAACTGCTGATAGAAAACGGGTTCCCCCTGGTATTTGAGCAAGCCGTGCTGGATGAAGCGATGAAACTTCAGGATACTATCACCAGGGAGGAAATAAAGAAAAGGAAGGATTACAGGGATATACTAACATTTACGATTGACCCGGTGGACGCAAAGGATTTTGACGATGCCATCTCAATAAGAAACCTGGATAACGGCTGTTATGAAATTGGGGTACACATTGCCGATGTGAGCCACTTTGTAAAACAGGACAGTATCCTGGACAAAGCGGCTTATGAAAGGGCCACCAGCGTTTACCTTCCAGACAGGGTAAACCCGATGCTGCCGGAAAAGATCAGCAACGAATTGTGTTCCCTTCGCCCCAAAGAGGATAAGTATACCTTCTCGGTGGTTTTTCAAATTACCAACCGGGCAGAGATAAAAAATACATGGATCGGCAGAACCATCATACACAGTGATCACCGGTATACCTACGAAGATGTGCAGCGGATCATTGAAACTAAGGAAGGGCTCAACCACAAAGCTATTTTGCTGCTCAATGACCTGGCACAAAAATTCCGCCAGGAAAGGTTTGATAATGGAGCTATTAATTTTTCATCACAGGAAGTGCGTTTTAAACTGGATGAAAATGCCAGGCCCATCGGTATTGAAATTAAGGAAAGTAAAGAGGCGCATAAACTGATCGAGGAATTTATGCTGCTGGCCAACCGCACGATAGCAGCGTATGTGTCTAAGATTAAAATTAACCAGGAGCCATTGCCTTTTCCTTACCGCATTCATGATACTCCTGATGATGAAAAATTAAAACCATTTGCAGCCTTTGCAAAGAAATTTGGCTACACGTTTAATATCCACGATGAAGCGGCCGTGGCTGAATCCTTTAATAACCTGCTGAAAGACGTAAGCGGGAAACCCGAGCAGCATGTACTGGAGCAGTTGGGCATCCGCACTATGGCAAAGGCCATTTATACGTCTAAAAATATTGGCCACTATGGTTTGGGTTTTGAACATTATTGCCATTTCACTTCACCCATCAGGCGCTATCCCGATGTGATGGTGCACCGTATTTTGCAGCAATGCCTGGACAAGAATATTACGGTTGATAAAAAAATGGATGATAAATGCAAACATTGCAGCGACAGGGAACGTAAGGCAATGGAATCTGAAAGGGCCGGTAATAAGTACAAGCAGGTAGAGTTTATGCAGAATTACCTGGGCGAAGAATTTGACGGTATCATCAGTGGCGTGGCAAGTTTTGGTTTTTTTGTGGAAACAGTGCTGCATAAATGCGAAGGCATGGTAACCACACGTGACCTTAGCGAGTATGATGAATTTAAACTGGATGAAGCTGATTATGCTTTGGTAGGCCAGCGCAGCGGAAGGAAATTCAGGATGGGAGATGCCGTAAGAATTAAAGTGGTGGCGGCTAATTTAGATAAGCGGCAACTGGATTACCATTGGGTTCCTGCCGGTGAAAATGAAAATTCAACAACCGGAAAAGCAATTGCAACAGCTCATCCCGGCAAGAAAAAAACTAAAAAATAGTCTATTGCCATTGAATACTATTTTTGTGTTTAAGACAGTGAAATTTTTATGCACACATTCATAGAGTTATCTAAAATATTCGAAGAAAATTTCAATACCCGGCATTTCCCGGAACACACTGCCAGCTTGTACGATCCTGCCCAGTATATTCTGCAATTGGGCGGCAAAAGGGTGAGGCCGGTATGTGTGCTGATGGGCAATGAACTGTTTGATGAGATAGATAACGACGCTTACCACGCGGCAGCAGGAATAGAACTCTTCCACAATTTCAGCCTGATACATGATGACATAATGGATAAGGCACCTGTACGCAGGGGTATGCCGACAGTACATGCAAAATATGGGGAGAGCACCGCATTGCTGGCCGGGGATGTAATGTTGGTAAAGGCATATGAATACCTTAACAAGATGAAAGCGGGGCATTTGCAAAAAGTGCTGCAATTGTTTAATAATACCGCCAAAGCAGTATGCGAAGGCCAGCAACTGGATATGGATTTTGAAAAGCTGGACAACGTAAGCCTTGATGAATACCTCCACATGATTACGTTGAAAACATCTGTTCTGTTAGCTGCCAGCCTGAAACTGGGCGCCATCCTGGGCGGCACGGGTGAACGTAACCAGCAACATATTTATGAGTTTGGCAAAGACCTGGGCATTGCGTTCCAGGTGCAGGATGATTATTTAGATGCCTTTGGCGATCCTTCAACATTTGGCAAGCAGGTGGGTGGTGATATTATTGCCAACAAAAAAACCTTTCTCATGATACACGCTCTTGAAGTAGCAGACGATGCTTCAAAAGCAACCTTGCAAAAATTAATGATTGATAATCCTGCGGATAAAGTGGAAAGGGTACTGCAGATTTATAAAGATTGCCATATTGATGACTGGGCAAAGGAATTGAAAGAAAAATATTTACAAACAGCCCTGCAGCACCTGCAGGATATTGCAGTAACGGAAAAAAGAAAGGGACCGCTAAAGGAACTGGCATTGTTTCTTATTGACAGAAATCACTGAGTCTTCTCTTCTTTAGATGCTGGCAGGCCTGCAGTGTAGCCTGTGTGCCGGAGTGTTGTTGTTTGAAGGCCCTTTTTTATTTTGCTCTATATTGTCCAGTTCATTTTTACCCGCTTCACTATAAGCTGCAGAAGGCAAATAGCCTTACCATCGGGTAAACCAATTTTGCGTGTAGTAAAAATAATTTCCTTAATTTCCTTTTTCATTCAACCCAAACTGACATGTCTAATTCTTTATTCCGAACAAAGAAGATTTCAAATATATTGGCAGAAGGCAGTGATGACCCCCATGGCGGCGCCCACGGATTAAAAAGGGTGCTTACCTTAAAGGACCTTACTTTTTTTGGTATCGCAGCAATCCTTGGTGCAGGCAGTTTCAGCAGTTTGGGGAGTGCTGTTTTTAAGGGCGGCCCCGGAGTGGTGATCCTGTTTATCATTACTGCCATTGCCTGTGCCTTTACTGCTTTTTGTTATTCAGAATTTGCCAGCCGCATACCCGTTGCCGGCAGTGCTTATACTTACGCCTACGCTTCCTTTGGTGAGTTATTTGCATGGATCATTGGCTGGGCATTGATTATGGAATATTCCATTGGTAATATCTACGTAGCCTACAGCTGGAGCGATTATTTCACTTCTTTTTTGCAAAAGATCGGTGTTCACCTGCCGGAATATTTATGTACCAGTTATATGGAAGTGAAGCATGCCCTGGCTGCAGGCAGCACCAATCCGGATGTACTGGAAGCCTGGAACAATGCCCCAATAATCGGTGGTTTGCATATTATCTTTGATTTGCCGGCCATCATCATCAACCTGCTGATCACCGCTTTGGTGTACCGGGGTATCAAAGAGAGCCGCAACTTCAGTAATGTAATGGTGATATTGAAAATGATTGTAGTGTCACTGGTGATACTGGTGGGTGGCTACCTTGTTTTCTCCAACGGGCTCACCGTTAACTGGCACCCGGCAAACGATGCCGGTATTAAATCTTTTATGCCCAACGGCTTTAGTGGGGTAATGGCTGCCGTGAGTGGTGTGTTCTTTGCCTATATCGGCTTTGATGCAGTGAGTGTGCTGGCAGAAGAAAGCAAAAATCCACAACGTGACCTGCCAAGAGGGATGATCCTGTCGCTGGTGATTTGTACTGTGGTATATATATTATTAACACTGGTATTAACCGGCGCTGTTAATTACAGAAACTTTGAAGGTGTGGGTGACCCACTGGCTTTTATTTTTGAAAAACAAAACCTGAATATTGGCTGGATGCAATTTTTCGTAGCTATTGCTGCTGTGGTAGCCATGACAAGTGTGCTGCTGGTGTTTCAAATGGGGCAGCCCCGGATCTGGATGAGCATGAGCCGGGATGGCCTGCTGCCACCCATATTTCAGAAGATCCACCATCAATATAAAACACCTTCTTTCGCTACCATTGTTACTGGCCTGGTAGTGGGTGTACCTATCTTATTTACCGATAAAACCTTTGTGCTCGACTTTACCAGCATTGCCACTTTGTTTGCTTTTGTACTGGTTTGCGGTGGTGTATTGCTGATACCCAGGAAAGAAAAGGAAGCAGGGAAATTTCATATTCCCTATATTAATGGCCAGTATATTTTTCCTGCACTCATCATCGGAAGCCTGGCGGTAATTTATTTTTTCAACAATCATTATTTCCAGGAATTATTCAGCCTTCATTTAACAGAGGCAGAAACAAAAGCCGCTGCTGCGGGACTCGATATGGCCAAACCAGACATTATCCAAAATAATATAGATGCTGCACTCATGGCCAAACAGGCCCTCAATGTGTCCACCATTGTTTTCTGGATTGCCTGCGTTGTCATCAGTTTTTTTTCTTTTGTAAAAAAGTTCTCCCTGATCCCGCTGCTTGGCCTGGGCACCTGCCTTTACCTGCTTACCGGCATGACGATGAAAAACTGGTTGTGGTTTGCAAGCTGGCTGCTGCTTGGGTTAGTGGTATACCTGCTGTATGGGTACAAAAAAAGTAAACTGGCTTCTTAAATTATTTTGTTGGCGGGCCGCAGTTCTTTTACGGCGAGGTTTGGGTAATGTCAAGTTTGGGTAATGTCAATCCGGATGTAAACGTAGGTATTGTTTGTACTTCATGACGGAAGCCAGTGTACCCGGAGACCACCACAGGTTAGTAGGCTAACTTTAGAGTATAGTGTGATTTTTTTCTAAACGATGTTTGCGGGTGCCACACGGCATAAGGTTGGGGGTTTAATCAACCGGTAACTGATTGGGAGGCAACAGAAAAAAATTTTAAGCCGTCGCTGCTGTTTCAACAATAACTTCTCCTTCAGTTTTTAGGGTATCTTCCTCAACTGCAGGGGTATTGTTGGTAATAGTAAGCAGCATATCACTGCCCATCGAAAAATGAAAGTTTTGATTTTTAAGCATCGGCAAAACGACATCGCTTTCCTGTAATACCTGCACCAGGTCGGTTGCTACATGGGGTAATTTTTCACCGTAATTCTGCCGCCCGTTGTTCAATTGCATGTTACTGAAATTGAATTTTATTTTTCTTCCGCCTGCTGCCCGGTCAAAATCAGAAAAGTTGGTTTGCAGTGTTTGCGGCCCGCTTGCAGAGCGCTTGATCAGAATAGAGATAATCGACAGGTATTTTTTCCAGGTTTGTGTAAACATAACGGTGTTTTTTACAAATAGATTATTTAATGAAATAAAATTTTTATCAACTTATTGTTCAGTAAGCCTGGTGAAAGCCATGCCACTGTAAAGCCGGGCAAGGTCCATGTTGGCTGTTCTTTTCCATTCTTCTGCCACATTGCTGTTTACAATCCGCCAAAAATTCTTTGATTTCAATTCTTCATAATCATTGCCATTAATGAAAATGCCTGAAACAGCGGTGCGTTGTTTAAAGTGTATCTTTACTGCTTCACCTTTCCTGCTTTTGTTTTCCACGAATTTTTGTATCAGTTCTGTTGTCATAATAAGTTTTTATTTATAGGCGAAACACGGGCTAATTTCCCATTCAATTCTTTTGTAAAAGGTTGAGTGAAGGATTAAAACAAGTGTATCAATTATAGAAAATGAGATGCTTTAACGCTAAGAAAGTTGCAGGTGTAAGAAAAACAACAAGAAAAATCATTCCATTACTAGAGCCAGGTATCTCACCGGTGTTGTGGTGAAGATAACCTTTTTTTTGCTGCCGGCCATAGAAAAAAATATACGCTTACATATTCTCTTGCCACAAACGGGCTCCTAAAGCTAACTTTGTGTCTATTTTTAAAAAATGACCACTGCAATAACAGCATGAAATACGAAATAGGCGATAAAATAATTGTACTCCATACGAATGAGGAGGGAACGGTTACAGACATCATTAATGAAAAGATGGTGATGATAGAGGTAAAAGGGGTCCGTTTCCCTGCTTACCTCGACCAGGTTGACTTTCCTTATTTTAAAATGTTTACTGAAAAGCGGCAGGCAGAAAAGAAGAAAATATTTATTGATAATATAAAACCGGAAAAAATAACTGCTAAGAAAAAGGTGAATGAAGGGGTATTTATTTCCTTTATGCCCGTATTTGATAAAGATATATTTGATGATGATGTGGTCGAGAAATTTAAGATCTATCTGCTTAACCAGACAAATGCAGCGTTTAATTTTAAATACACATTGTATTTTGGAGGGGAAAATAATTTTGAACTCAGCAATAACATTGCACCCTTCACGGATTTCTACCTGCATGATGTAGCGTTTGAAGACCTGAGCGATAATCCACGTTTTAATTTTGAATTTTCGCTGGCAAATCCTGAGAAAAAGAAAGCGCCCTACTATGAAGCATCTTTAAAAATAAAAGCCAAACAGTTATTTAAAAAGATAGAAGAGATCCAAATAAAAAATGAACCCACTTTTTCTTACCTGTTATTTGATGAATACCCTGATAAAGCAGATGAAGTTAAAGTTGACCTGGGTAAATTGGGCAACGCAGGTTACCGGGTGTATGATGCAGGAAAAATAAAACAAAACCTGCCGCCTGCAAGATCCGTGGTTGACCTGCACATTGAAAAACTAACCGACAGCTGGAAGCACCTAAGCAACTTTGAAATACTCACCATACAGCTAAAGGAGTTTGAAAAATATTATGACCTGGCAGTGGCCCATTACCAACCCTCCCTTATAGTGATACATGGAGTGGGAGTGGGTAAATTGAGGGATGAAATACATGGCATCCTTCGTGCAAAAAAAGAAGTGAAGTCTTTCATAAACCAGTACACGGCTGCTTATGGCTATGGGGCTACGGAGATTTATTTTAGTTACTGAGATGGTGCGGTGAATGGCCGATAGTCGATAGTCCATCGTCTGAGGTCTGTTGTCATTCGTCAGTGGTCTGTCGTCTGTCGTCCGTCATCTGTCGTCAATTCCTGAAAAATTCATTCACCTTATTATTAAATTCATCCCTGTGTTCTATCAATGTGCCGTGGCCGCTGTTGGGTACTATCCATAACCAGGCTTTTGGTATATGCTGGTAAATAGCTACCGTATGCTGTGCAACGATCAGGTCGTGGTCGCCGGCGATGATGAGTGACGGGCATTTAATGGATTGCAATGCAGCTAAGGGTATGTTGGGTTGCAGCCAGTCGAGCATAAAAATTTTCCAATCGTTTTTTTCTTTTTCAGTAGTGAACGTTTTGCTTTTATTGGCTTCATAATACTGCTGTTCTTCTTTCCATAAAGCTGGCAGCAGTGCGGTAGAATCCGGCCAGAGGTTAGCACCGGTTGAAGCCAGCCTGATCACTTTGCCGGGATGGAGTATGGCCATTACCAATGCAGTAATACCGCCATCACTCCAGCCAATAATATAAGTTGAATCAATGTGCATGGCTGTGAGCAGGCTTGCAAAATCATCTGCCATCATTTCAAAACTCAGGGAGTCGCTACTGTCTTTCGATTTGCCATGGGCACGGCTGTCAACCGAAATTACTTTGTATTGACGGGCAAACCAGGCAATGTTATTTTTAAAAGCGCTGATATCGCCGCCATTGCCATGTATCAGCAGCAGGGGCCTGCCTTTTCCATATACTTCACAATACAATTTGATACCCCTTACCGAATAATATTTTCCCGCAGCGGGGTTATTGCCATAATTTATTGTTGATTGGGCATTGCTTTCCAGGGAAAGAAAAATAATTATTATGGTAAGTGTACTTTTTATCATTAGTGTTTCTATAATTTCTGTTGCGAGTTTCTTGTTGTTCTTTTGTTGTTTATGGTTTTGCAACCCCAAACCTCAAACCTTTTTAACCCCTATTTCACTACATAACTTCCCAGCATCGTATTTACCGTTTTGATGTATTCCTTGTAGCGGAAAGCTTCGGCGGTAAAAGTGAGGATATGTACTTTGCCATTTTGTACAATATAATATTGTTTCCACTGCAGTTTTTTGCCCAGTTGCAGCCCTTTAAAAACCATGTACCAGCTGTCTTTGCCAAGATTTCCCTTTTTGCTTTCCAATACCTCAAACTGTTTTATTTTTTGCGGAAGGTAACTTTTGGAAAAACGGGCATATTCCTCTGCTGTATAAGGGCTGGTAAGCTGGTTGATCACCATATTGAGGTTCTCTACATAAGTGTCGTTGGCACCCGAATCCGCCGGTGCTTTAACAGTGAATTGCTTTGAACCGGTGGAAGCATCTACTGTCCATGAAGAAGGATATTTTATAGCATACGCTGATTTGGACAGGGTGGAGGTTTGTGCGGCAGCAATAAGGGTGAAGCTGTGCAGCGCAAGGGAGAGCAGTAATTTCATAAACTGATTTTTTTGATATTTTAGTAAATGAAAGTACTATTATTGAAACCAATACCCGGCAGAAGGACAAATATTTTTTTGAGCAGCCCTCCTTATTCATCAATAAAAAATATATCTTGCACGAAATTTAAGCATATCAATTTCTACAAAACGATACCAGACTTTCTCAGCAGCAATCTTGATTTGCTGAACCACTAATACACTTTTACAACGATCCCTCTTAATAAAAGCGGCTTTTCTTTTTTTTTACCTGATTTTTTACCGGTTGAAACTTTAATTAACGCTCAACTGTCATTTTTCAATTGTCAATTATTATTTTATGCATACTACCATATCATTAACAGCCAACACACAACAGTACATTGACCTCGAAGAAAAATACGGGGCACACAATTACCATCCGCTGCCTGTAGTACTCGATCGTGGCGAAGGCGTATTTGTTTGGGATGTAGATGGTAAACGTTACTACGATTTTTTAAGCGGTTACTCTGCGATAAACCAGGGCCACTGTCATCCAAAAATTATTGCGGCACTTACAGAACAGGCTCAGAAAATAACATTGACCAGCAGGGCATTTCACAGCAACCTGCTGGGAGAATATGAAAAATACATTACGGAGTATTTTGGTTATGATAAAGTGTTGCCGATGAACACCGGTGTAGAAGGTGGCGAAACTGCCATCAAACTTGCCAGGAGATGGGGCTATGTGGTAAAAGGCATTGAAGACAATAAAGCAAAGATTGTTTTTGCATCAGGTAATTTTTGGGGCCGCACTATGGCGGCCATTTCCAGCAGTACCGACCCCAGCAGCTACAGTCAATTTGGCCCTTTCATGCCCGGGTTTGAAATTGTGGAGTACAATAATTTAGCTGCGTTGGAAAAGGCATTCCAGGATGCAACCGTAGCTGCTTTTATGTTTGAACCAATACAGGGTGAAGCCGGGGTGGTAGTGCCGGATGAAGGGTACTTAACCAGCGTGCGAAATCTCTGCACCGAATACAATGTACTGATGATAGCAGATGAAATACAGACCGGCCTTGCCCGTACAGGGAAAATGCTGGCTTGTGATCATGAAAATGTTCGCCCGGATATTTTAATACTGGGCAAGGCATTAAGTGGCGGCGTTCTTCCTGTAAGTGCGGTACTCTGTGATAACAGCATTATGATGACCATTAAGCCCGGTGAACATGGCAGTACTTATGGCGGCAATCCTTTGGCTTGCGCTGTTGCAATGGCCGCCCTGCAGGTATTAAAAGATGAAAAGATGGCTGATAATGCAGAAGCAATGGGAAAATTATTGCGCAGTGAAATTGAAAAATTGAACTCTCCATTTATTTCCCTTGTTAGGGGCAGGGGACTGCTGAATGCTGTTGTAATTAAGCATAGCAACACCGAAGCAGCCTGGGACCTTTGTTTGACATTGAAAGAAAATGGTTTGATGGCCAAGCCTACGCATGGCGATAAGATACGGTTTGCGCCACCCTTGCTGATCAATAACGAGCAGGTGATGGAATGTGTGGGGATAATTGAAAAGAGTTTGAAATCACTGGAATAAAAATTAGTTTTATAAAAAGGTTGGTCTGTGAAGCCAGCCATTTTAACTTATCAACCTGTTAACCTAACTACATTAATGGACACCCACCTGCACCACGACCATACAGAATCGCATCTTAAAAGTTCGGATATGCTCCGGGATATTGTAATAGGCATGAGCGATGGCCTTACTGTTCCCTTTGCATTAGCCGCCGGGTTAAGCGGTGCCGTTAGCAGCAGCAATATAATTGTGATAGCGGGCATTGCAGAAATTTGTGCCGGCAGTATTGCGATGGGCCTTGGGGGATACCTCGCCGGTAAAACAGAGCAGGACCATTATGCCAGTGAGGTAAAAAGGGAATATGATGAAGTGGAAAACAAACGATCCCTTGAAATAGAAGAAACAAAGGAATTTTTTGCCAATATAGGTTTGAGCCCTGCCCTGCAGGACCAGGCCACAGCAGAAATAGCCATGAACAAGGACCGCTGGGTGGATTTTATGATGAAATATGAATTGGGATTAGAAAAACCTGATCCTAAAAGAGCCACCAAAAGTGCGATGAACATCGGGCTGTCTTATATAGCCGGCGGCATCATTCCTTTATGCCCGTATTTTTTTATTGCTGATTCGGTTGACGCATTGAAAATATCTGTGATAGCCACCCTGGTTTGCCTGTTTGTATTTGGGTATTTTAAAAGTAAGATCACGGGTATCAATCCGTGGATGGGAGCATTGAAAGTGGTAATGATAGGGGCATTGGCTGCTGCGGCTGCTTTTGGGGTGGCTAAGTTGTTTGAGGGGAAATAACCGTATTTATTTTTTTATCAATTTTACAAATAATTCAACACCTTTTCTAGGAAGGATAGAATTGTAACATGCTTCCATTATTTCAATAGAGAATTGCTGCTGAAATAACTCTTTGTATTCTTTTTCCTCCCCACCAAACGGAGGCCCGCCATCAAATTGCCTGTTGAATAAAAGACCGGCTAATTTCCCGCCGGGCTTTAGCAGCTGGTACATTTTATCTGCATAAGCTTTCCTGGAAGAGGGTTCTATTGCACAAAAGAAGGTTTGCTCCACAATCAAATCGTACTGCCCTTCATGGATAAAAAAATCGCCACAAATTATTGTAAACCCAGGAGATAAAAAAGGGGCTAACTTTTCTTCCAATTGCTGGCAAAGTAAGGTAGAAATATCAATCAGGGTAATATTTGTAAAACCAAGTTGCAAAAGATATGCTGCTTCGTAACTGTTGCCGCAGCCGGGTATCAGTATGGCAATATCTTTATTGGTAAGCTGGTCAACATATTCTTTTAGCGGAGGGGTAATTTGACCTGTATCCCAGGTAGCGGAATGTTTACTGTAGCGGTTGCTCCAGTAGGTATCATCAAGTGCTGTCATATGCGGTGTTTTACATTGGTGGAAACATTCGCAATAGTCCATTCAATCTTTTTTTCAAAAGCGTGTTTACGCACAGTGCAATCTTTTTTGGTGCAGATGGCGCAGCTAAAATCGAGGCAACCGTCGGAGTGCACAAAGAGTTCCATAGATTCACCAAATTCCTGGTGTACCAATTCAGACAAGGCATCTATTTCCTTATGTGCTTCATGAACATTCAGGTACCACGGAACGGTGAGATGGCAATCCAGGTGCAGGGTAGCCCCATACTTGATGAAGCGGAGATTGTGCAGATCGATCCAGTTCTCCCTTCTGTTTTTGTTCAATGTAGCCACCAGTTTAGTGATCAGTGTTTCATCTGCTTCATCCATAATACCGGCAATGGAGGTACGTACAATTTTATACCCGGTAAACATAATGATGAAGGCAAAAAGGATCGCAACGGCACTATCCAGCCACCATATTTTTGTAAAGTAGATGAGTGCAAGCCCAACAATAATTCCTGCGGTAGAATACGTATCTGTCTGCAAATGTTTGCCACTGGAAATTAACGCCAGTGAATTGTTTTTTTTGCCTGTTTTGATGCAGACGGCTCCGGCGATATAATTGATAATGCCGGTGCAGGCCACCAGCAGGATACCATAATCCAATTGGCTGATGGTATGGGGATGAATAAGGTTGTTGATGGCCTCATAAATAATAATAAAGCCAGCTACCGTTATTAAGGTTCCTTCCACCGCAGCAGAAATAAATTCAGCCTTACCATGGCCGTAAGGATGATCATGGTCTTTTGGTTTGGCACTTACATAGAGGCTGTACACCCCAATAAGCCCGGCAATCACATTCACCGTACTTTCAAGGGCATCTGTTAAAATAGCCACAGAACCTGTAAGCCACCAGGCAAAGACCTTCATAATAAACAGGACAATCCCAATACCGGTGACGATTTTTTGAAGACGGAGGTTTTGTTGGGAACTTGCCACGAAGAATATTTCAGCAAAGATAAAAGCTAATGGAAGAACAAACTTTTCATTTTGTCATTTTACCTGCAGTATCTTTTTTTTACCATGGCAGTGGTTAAATTCATTAAAAAATTGTTACTTTAATGCTTCAATATATCATCCAGGATAGCTTACTGCTTATTTAAATAAAGTGTTTACATGCGGCTTAGGTTTTTCCTTGAGGCATCGTTGCGTTTCTAATGCCAGGCTGAATGATCATTTTGGCAGGGCAGGTCCGGGAGGATTCCTATTCCTGAAAGCCTTGGGGATACAGAATTTCCTGCGGTATCTTTAATCCAAATCCCCCCAGGTGAAAACCAAAAAAATCAAGGCCCCGGCGTTATTTAATGTATACTGAACACGGCCCTGTAATTATCAAAACAATATTGCCTGAATAATGAAGAAAATTATTGCCATAGCTGTTGCCATTTTTTGTTTCTTTGGCGCAAGCGCCCAAACCTATACCTGGAGCGGCTATGCTCCCATTGTAGCAGCGCATACCGATACCATACGCATTACTGTATCCGGGCTGCCCGCCGCTATCAATAGCAGCTTTGGTATTTCAAAAGTTTGTTTTGATGTGTATCACACGGATAAGTCAAACCTGATCTTGTTATTGGTAGCACCAAACGGCAACTCCGTAATTCTGACAGAAGGCCAGGGCAGCAGGGGTAATGATTTTGTTGGTACCTGCCTGGGGATGGACGGCGTGCCATTTGCATTGGGAACACCTCCCTATACCGGCACTTTTTTACCATCAGGCGATATCAGCAATTTTAATAACAACCAAAATCCCAATGGTACCTGGTTGCTGCTGGCCAGCGATATCAGCAATCCTGATACTGGCTCGGTGCGTTTGGCAAGTATCACCTTCAGTAATAACCCGCCTTCGGGCAATGGATTTGGTGGAAGCAACCTTGGCCCCTCCGGCCCTTTTATACGACCAGGCATTGTATGCCCCGGTGGCGCTTCCGGCTGCGATTTGTTGCCAGACGTAACCGCATCTGCTTATGAGATACAAAACAATCATTATGAAACACCCGGCTTTCTTTATGTGTCTAACGGTACACCTAATATAGGATACGGGCCGTTGGAAATATTTGGTATTGACTCCTGTTTTTGTAATGGCGTTCCTTCACCATGCAATGTAGCCTGCCCAGGTAACGGTGAGCTAAAGCATATTGTGAGGCAGCGTATTTACCGGAAAAAGCCGGGTACAGATACGCTTGGTTTTTATGACCGCGATGCAGGCGCCATGACCTTTCATCCCCAACACGGGCACCTGCATGTAGATGATTGGGCTGATTTTACGCTCCGTAGTGCTACCTCAGATCCTGATCCCAGAAACTGGCCTATTTTAGGAACCAGTGTGAAACAAAGTTATTGCCTCATTAACCTTGGCACCTGTGCCGGCAAGCCTGGAGAATGTGTTAACAATAATGGCAATACATTGCTAACAGTACCGAATAATGGTTTTGGTTTTTACAGCGGTTGCGGGCTCAACCAGGGGATTTATCCCGGCAGTTATGATGCCTACAGCACATCCCTTAATGAGCCCATCCCGCTGCAGGGTATATGCAATGGCAATTACTATATTGTTTCCATAACTGACCCGGAAAATAAATTCCTGGAAAGTGATGAAACCAATAACTGGGTAGCCGTTCCTGTTACCTTAACCATGCAAAACCCACCTCCGGTTATCAGTGCCAACCGGTCTGCATTTCTTTGCCAGGGCGATAGTGTCATCTTAACTTCAAGCCAGGCACCAAACTATATTTGGTCAACAGGGGATACAAGCCGTTCTATCGTGGTAAAAACAGCCGGCAATTATACAGTTTCTTCCAGTTGTGGTACCTCCAGCATCAGCTCACCGGTATTTACGGTGAGTGCGGTGCCTGCAGGGGCAAAAGCTACTGTTTCCATTGCCATCACAGCGGGCAGCAACCCGTCTTGTGCAGGAATACCGGTGGTGTTTACTGCCACCACTTCTTACGGAGGCGATGCGCCTTCCTATCAATGGAAAATAAATGAACAGACCGTGGGAACGAACAGTCCAACTTACACCAGTGCTGCATTGACAAACGGACAGGTGGTGAGCTGTATATTAACTTCCAGCATTTCATGCCTTGCGGCAGTAACTGATACTTCAAATACTGTTTCTGTTGGTATTAATTCCATCGGCGGCATTCCCACTCTTTCCATTGGAATAATAAAAGGTGCCAATCCCCAGTGCCAGGGCGATACTGCTGTTTTTAAAGCAACCACAGCTAACGTGACGAATGTGACATATCAATGGAAAGTGGACGGAATAAATGTGGGTACAAACAGTGATACTTTCAGCACCAAATCATTAACAAATGGGCAAAAAATAACCTGCAGCATCACTTCCATACCGGTATGCCCGGCAAAATACACCCTTGGAAACGGCAGCACATCCAACACAACCAACGCAGTGGCGGGTGCAGCTTATCCTACTTATTACGGGAATGGAAGGCAGCAATATCTGGTGCTTGCACAGGAACTTATTGCCATGGGTATAGCACCAGGCAATATTACCTCCCTGTCTTTCAGAACAGGTGGTACATCAGGAGACCCCTTGGTGCTAAAGGGCTATACGATAAAACTGGCTTCCACTACTGCCACCCAGTTAACCACTACTTTTTTGTCCCCGTCTTTTATCACTGTTGCTGGTCCTGTTAATTATACACCGGCTTTGAATTCCGTTAACACCCATTTTTTTACCACTCCCTATTACTGGGATGGCAGTTCTAATATTGTAATTGACATTTGCTTTTCCAATCAGGTGTTTGGCAACGCCAGTTATCAAACCTATTTAACCAACACTTCATTTATTTCCACTGCTTATTACCGGGCAGATAATGCTCCCGGTGCCGATGCCTGCACAAGACCAACAGCCTCTGCTACGGGGAGCGTAAGGCCCAACATGACCTTTGGCACAAATGAGTTTATCAACCTGGTATCAGATTCAATTAAGATGTCTGTAAACTCTGCCAATACTCCATCAGTATCCGTTACTATCACCGCAGGCAGCAGCCAGCAGTGCGCAGGCAGCACCACCACTTTTACAGCTGCGCCGGATGATACTGGAGCCAACCCAACTTATCAATGGATAAAAAATGGAGCAGATATTCCCGGGGCAAGGGCCAAAACATACACAATAAGTGGTCTTGTGCAAAACGATACCATTATGTGCCGTATGGCCAGCGGTATAACCTGCGGTATATTGCAAAATATAAACAGTAATAAAATTGGCATCGATATATTATTGCCTTTGTACACTTTTAATGGTATGGGCAACTGGAATGTATCAACCAACTGGCAAAACAGTAAGATGCCACCGGCCAAATTACTGTCCTGTTCTGAAATTATTATCAACCCTTCCGGGAGTGGTGAGTGTATTTTAAATGTACTACAAACCATTGCGCCCGGCGCAAAACTCACATTGATGAATGGAAAAAAATTCAGAGTATTGGGTAATATGCTGATAAGGCAATAACACATTTTTAATAAAAAAGGATTGCCCGCCCTATTATAATGGCGGGCAATTCCTTTTACGCTTAAAATTTTTTGGCTATTCTGTTCGTACATTTGCCGCGTTAAGAATCAATATTAGTAGTTGGGTCACAAATAGCAAATATGGATGGTACCTGTTTGTACTTTAGGCCGAAGGGCCTTTCTCTTTAAGAGCGTTCAGTCAGGCAATCCTGCGGCCATAAAATATCAATGATTGCAAAAAAAATCCGTTAAAGGCGGAGAAAGAAATTATGGAACTGAGTAAGAATTATATTCCAACTGAAGTAGAAGCCAAATGGTACCAGCATTGGCTGGCCAAAGGGTATTTCAACAGTTCACCGGATGAACGGGAGCCATACACAATTGTGATACCACCACCGAATGTTACAGGAGTGCTGCACATGGGGCATTGCCTTAATAATACCATACAGGATATTTTAATCCGCAGGGCAAGGATGCAGGGCAAAAATGCCTGCTGGGTGCCGGGTACCGACCATGCCAGTATTGCTACTGAAGCAAAAGTAGTAGCGATGCTGAGGGAAAGGGGCATTGCAAAATCATCTTTAACCAGAGCCGAATTTTTAGGCTATGCCTGGGAATGGAAGGAAAAATACGGCGGTATCATTTTGCAGCAGCTCAAAAAATTGGGGTGCAGCCTGGACTGGAACAGGACATCTTTTACGATGGATGATGATTACTATAAAAGTGTAATTAAAGTTTTTAATGACCTGTATAACAATGGATTAATATATAGAGGAAAAAGAATGGTGAACTGGGATCCTGTAAGCCAGACCGCTTTGAGCGATGAAGAAGTGATCTTTAAAGAAGTGGACTCCAGCCTCTATTATGTTAGCTATAAACTGGCTGATGGTTCTGGAGCTATTACAGTAGCTACTACAAGGCCGGAAACAATAATGGGCGATGTGGCAATTTGTGTAAATCCAACAGATGAAAGGTATACTCAACTAATTGGTAAAGAGGTAATAGTACCAATTATCAATAGAAAAATTTTAATCATTGCGGATGAGTATGTAACTGCTGATTTTGGAACCGGGGCATTGAAGATTACCCCGGCTCATGATAAGAATGATAACCTGCTTGGAGCAAAGCACCAGTTGAAGTCGATAGATACGCTGGATGCCACCGGCAAATTCAGTTGCACTGAATTAATGGAGGATAATCCTTCAGCACAAGTGTTGAATTACAATGGAATAGATCGTTTTATATTAAGGAAAATAATAGCTGATGATATAGCCGCCCTGGGCCAGTTGGAAAAAATAGAAGCGTACAAAGGACAGGTGGGCACCAGTGAACGGACGGGGGCTGTTATTGAAAGCAAGCTTTCGTTGCAGTGGTTTATTGATATGCAGCAATTCATGAATAGGAATCCTGAGACCATTCAATCGGTAATGAATGATACCATTCAATTTCATCCGGCTAAATTAAAAAATACATACAGCCACTGGCTGGCCAATATCAAGGACTGGTGCATCAGCCGCCAACTTTGGTGGGGCCAAAGAATCCCCGCATGGTATGATGAAGAAGGCAATGTATATGTAGCGGAAAGTCTTGAACAGCTGCACCAGCTTAAGCCTGAAACTTTAACGCTTACACTTTTCCAGGATGAAGATGTACTGGATACCTGGTTTTCTTCCTGGCTTTGGCCTATGGAAGTTTTCAAAGGTATCAGTCATCCCGGTAATGATGAAATTGATTATTATTTTCCTTCTACCACTTTGGTGACAGGTCAGGACATTATTTTCTTTTGGGTGGCAAGGATGATCATGGCTGGTTATGAATATGCAGGAAAGCCTCCTTTTAAAGATGTTTATTTCACTGGCATGGTGAGGGATAAGCAGGGAAGAAAGATGAGTAAGCAGTTGGGTAATTCACCCGACTTACTCGCCTTGATTGATACCTATGGCGCCGATGCAGTAAGGTTCGGCATCATGGTAAGTTCGCCTGCCGGTAATGACCTGATGTTTGATGAAACTGCATTGGAGCAGGGCAGGAACTTTAATAACAAATTATGGAATGCGCTGAAGTTGGTGAAAATTTGGGAAGGAAGAAAAGCTTTTAGCCCTGAGCCTTTAGCTGTTAGCCAGTCTCCTAACAGCTATCAGCCAATAGCTAACAACTTTGGAATAGATTGGTTTGAAAACAGATTGAATGAAGTAAAAGGAGAAGTGGAGGGGTTGATGCGGCAGTTCCGTTTGAGTGAGGCATTGAAAACTGTTTATTCATTGATCTGGGATGATTTCTGCAGCTGGTATCTAGAATGGGTAAAGCCCGGGTTTGAACAGCCCATTGAAAAAGCAGTGTATGAAAAGACCATTTTATTTTTTGAAGAGTTGATGCTGTTGCTGCATCCGTTCATGCCGTTTATTTCGGAAGATATCTATCAATTACTGAAAACACAACCCACTGACCTTTGTGTAACGCAATATGTTAATGCTGTTGCGGTAA
>JAYVUL010000349.1:0-13997 GCA_043787935.1 Chitinophagaceae bacterium
ACAACAGTGCATGCGGTAAACCCATGCATTTTTAAATTTCCCTTTGTAGCACGTGCCAGTTCTGCATTAGAAACATACCGGCTATTGGCACATCTCATACTTCTCCTATTCCATTTATTTCTTCGTCAATCAAAGGGCCGAACGCAACAAGCTTGCCTGCGCTATTAAACAGGATCAATGCACCTGCTTCAGGCATTTCATTTGCTTTCAGTTCTTCGCAGCCTTTAGTAAGTTTTTCAAAACCAGCGTTGGCCATAGGTTGTCCACAGCAGGTTTATTTTGAAGGGTAAGAAACATCCACACCCAATTTTTCTAATAAATGCAATGTTGCAATGGCTACCTGCGGATAAAACTGGTCAACATAACAGGGTATAAATAATCCAACTTTCATAATCATCATTTTACTACATGCAGCCTTTAATAAATTTACTGCATAGTTTTAAACACTTTATTTAATTTTTGTTTACAATTCCTGCACCTGCTCCCACACTTTTTTTACTACCGGTATTCCATTGGCAAGATTATGTTGCCTTGTTTGCAAAACACGTTGGCCGGGATACGTTATTTTTTTTGATGCGTTATCTGCAACAGATTGCTGGTAATCTTCAATAATGTTGTTGATTGTTTTTGTAATTACTGAGTGGTTACCCAACTTTGAAATATCAATGGCAATGAACACCTGCGATAAACTATACTCTGCTTGTTTTGCAGTTATTTGTTGTGTTGATAATCCGCCTGATAAAACAGTTGCCAAAATATCCAGTAATAATGATAAGCCTGCTCCCTTCCAATAGCCTACCGGCAAGGGCCGTTTGGAGGAAAGGATTGCAGCCGGATCAATTGTTAGTTCTCCCTTGTTGTTATAACCACCGGCAACAGCCAAGCTTTCTTTTTTTAAAACTGCTAATTCCATGGCTCCATAAGAATATTGTGACATCGCCATATCCAGCACAATTGCGTCTTCTTTAAATGGCAATGCAAACACCAATGGATTATTGCCCAGCTTTGGATCAATAGCTCCCCATGCTGGCATGATGCCGGTAGTGTTTGTCCACCCAATAAAAACAAAGCCTGCTTGTGCGGCCTGCCATCCATAGGTTCCACCCCGCATCCAGTGGTTGGTATTTGCCAGTGCCACGCAACCAATGCCATGTTGTTGTGCCAGGTTGATAGCTTTGCTGGTTGCATGTTGTGCATTTAAAGGACCCGGCCCTAAATTACCATCCCATTGCTCAATACCGCCGAATTTATTTTTTAATACCGGCATTTCGTTTGGTAATACATACCCATCTTTTACATATTGTACAAAGCGGGGAAAACGATTTACGCCGTGCGTATAAATGCCATCGACACTATTGGCGGTAAATATTGCAGCACATTGATTTGCCCGTTCATTGGTAAACCCTGCAGAAAGCAGGATAGCTGTAAAACGCTCCTGCATTTGCTGCGATGAAATCAATAAAAAATTATTATCCTCCATTTATTATAACAAGATTCAGGATTACTAAACCGATTTTATTTATTTAAAATTACAGAAGCAAGGTGAAAAAGACCGGATGATTTTTTATGGTAAGCAAATGATCCATTACTTAACTACTACTTTATACTTTTAATGTGCTGCCGCAAAATATTTCAGTTCAATAATATCATTTGGTAAGGCTTTTTTATTCCATGCTTTGTGTATAGATAAAGCAGTACCAACTGCGGTTGCCTGCGCCATTGATGCTGCAAATATTTCCAGTTCGGGGAAATTCAATGCAAGCAAATTCATGTAAATGGCATTTCTGCCAAATCCTCCATCCACAAAAATTCTATTTACGCCGGTATCTTTTAATACCAATTGTGTTGAGTATACTTGCTGCACTATTATATCCATCATCAACCGATGATAAGCTTCCTCTCCTGTTTTAAATTGGGCAAGCTCCCTTTGCGTAAAGGCAGAAGCTTTTAAATTGACGCTACTATTTTGAGATGGAAATTTGATTTTTAGCTGTGCAATAATAGCTGCATCAAAAGGAATGGTTTTATAATGATTCACATCCTGCTTAAAAAATTCAGCAATTCTTTTTAGCTGTTGTTCATGCTCGTACCCTGCAAACAAGCGGGAGGCTTTTACAGGTTTGCCTTCAAAAGTCATGTAACAAAGGCAGTCGTTTTCCAGCTCTGCTGTGATAAGTGGCGCCTGGTTAAAAGGATTTAAACTAATACACCAAGTGCCGGTTGATAATAAAATAAATGGTTCATGAAAAGTAGCGAGGTAAGGTATCAGCGCTGCTGAGCTATCATGCAAACCAACACCAACAGGAATCGTATTATATGTATAACCTGCTATGGACTCACCGTTAAGCACAGCCGGTAATTTTGTATCAACACCTTCCTGTTTTACCCAGTCATGGTATTGGTTCTTTTCAAAATCCCACAAATTGGTATGGCAGCCGATGCTGGTAATATCTGCATAGATTTTATTGGTCAAAATAAAACTCAAATATTGCGGCAGGTGGAGTGCATATTTGATACGGGCAAAGGCCGCAGGTTGCTCGTATTTTAACCGATACAACTGCATGCCCGAATTTAAATTACCCAATACCGGTGAAGCTGTTTGTTTGGCCACCAAACTTTCTCCGCCGTAGGTATCATAAAACTGTTGTTGCAATTGCGGATCAAATGGCTTCAAATAATTATACAAGGGAAGACAAACATTCAACGCCTCATCAAGGTAAACAAAACTGGCGCCGTAGGCAGAAAAGTTGACGGCCTTCACAGTAAATTTTTCATCGCTTAATAATACTTCAAAAGAGTCTTTGATCCATGTTGTTAAGGACTGTACATCTTCGCTTTCGAACCCATCTTCGTCTTTAATTTCTGCAAACTGTTTACATGTTTCCTGCACCAATTGATAGTGCTCATCAAACAACAATAATTTTTTATTGGTTTTGCCGATATCGTAGATTGCTATGATGGGGATGATGTTCATTGTGAGTGGCGAGTGGTGAGTAGTGAGTAGTTAGTCAGTGGGGAGACTCCTCATTTTTGATCATTCCACTTTATAATTTAAAGGTTTTAATAATTAGATTTCCTACTGGTTGAAGTTCTTCAAGAGACACATATTCTAATTTAAAGGTGACGCCGTTTGCACTATCTATTTCTATTACCGAACCTCTTGACATTTCAAAATACCTGTTTCTTTCTTTTAATGATTTTCGGCAACAACCTTCTGTTAAATTTAAATGTACAGAAGTAGCTACCCGCCTAATTTGTTGCACAAGTGCAAACCTTTCATCTGCAATAAATGTTTTAATTAAACGATAACATTCTAAAGCCAATTCCTGAGAGGTTTTATTCACTTCCAGCCGGGTGTGTGCAAGGTTCAAAAACATAGTGAATGAGTTTAAGTAATTAATTAGCTTTTCGAGATGATCCGAGGTGAAATCTTCAATAAACGATTAAACAACATCCATCATGCTCTTCTCACTACTGACCACTCACTACTCACCATCACAGTCCCGTCGCAACCGTCTTCAATCCTCTTTGCTTTATCAATCCTTCCCTTACTTTTTCATTTCTAAAAATTGTCAGCGGATTCAAAGCAGCGCCGCTTCTTAGCCTTGCTTCGGCAACTAATGCACGGGTATCGGTGCGGAAAGCCTGCTGCAATATTTCCTGTGCTGTAACTACGTCATTGTTATTTTGCGCTTCCTGCAATTTTGTTCTGTCAACCAGCAATGCCTGTGCATAGGTAATCATGATAGCTTCTACGGATTGCAACAAATCTTCCAACGGATCTTTCACATTGTGCGACGCATCAATCATCCAGCCAATGCCATTGGCGTGGTTCATTCCTTTGGCATCCATTCCTTCTACCAGTTCATTAAAAATTAAGAATAGTTGATATGGTTTGATGCTGCCCACCGTTAAATCATCATCCCCATATTTTGAATCGTTGAAATGAAAGCCACCTAATTTGCCTTCCATCAGCAACAGCGAAACGATTTGTTCAATGTTGGCGTTGGGCAAGTGATGACCCAAATCCACTAGCGTAAAAGCCTTCGGGCCGAGCTTGTTTACGTAAGTGAAAGATTGTCCCCAATCGCCTACTGTAGTGGAATAAAAATTTGGTTCAAAGGCTTTGTATTCCAAAAACATTTTCCAATCGTTTGGCAAAGCTGCATAAATTTCTTCCAGGCTTTCCAACATATTTTGAAATGCTTTTCTAAAATTCAACTGGCCGGGAAAACAACTGCCATCACTTAACCAAACCGTCAGTGATTCTGAGCCCAGCTCAATCCCATATTTTATTACCTCAATATTATGATCGATCGCTTGTTTGCGAACGGCTTTGTTTACGTTTTGCAGCGAACCATATTTATAACTCAACTCCTGCCCGGGCTGGTCCTGAAAAGTGTTGGAGTTCATGGCATCAAACTTTAACCCGTGCTGTGCTGCCAATGCTTTTATATGACTTGCATTTTCAGGAATATCCCAGGGAATGTGTAAAGAGATGGCGCCGCTGGAATTATTTAATGCATGCAGCATACCGATGTCTTCAATTTTTTCTTCCAGGTTACGCGGTTCGCCGCCACCGGGGAAGCGGCCAAACCTTGTACCGCCTGTACCCAGCGCCCAGCTTGGTATGGCGACCTGGAACTCGATTAGTTTTTGCAGGATGTCTTCTGTATTGCTTACTTCTGAAGCGATAAAATTAAACTTGCGCTGATGTTCTTTTAATGCAGCGTCGTTGTGTTGACTGAGCTTGTATTTTTCAATTAGCATATCGTTGTGTATTTACTTTTATAAAAAGATGATCAAATATTTAATTAAAACAGCAAAGTCTTATTCAGCTTATGTAGTGCTTGCTTACTTTTTTTTCTTGATAAAAAAAAGTAACCAAAAAATCAAGGCCGCAGAAAAAAAGCTAAAAATTTAAATGATTGTCTAAAATGAAATTAGCTCAAATTATAAAATAAATCCAGGCTTGAGTGCGACTTACCAGCTAACAGCAAAACCAAAAATTTGTAACAATAATTTCATTTCTTAACGGCAATCATTTAAATTTTCTTAACGCTTTTTTTCTGAGGCCGTCAGAGTACATTCGGTTAATTGTTGTTATCCTAAAAGATTATTCTGTTTTTATTGTTTATCAAAAACATTTTTTATCGCTTCCAGATATTTTGTGCCTGTTCTTTCTTCCGGCAATAAATAACTGCCTTCCGTCCATTCATTCCAGGCATTTAAAATAACAATTTTATGTTTGTAATTTTTTGCATCTACAAATGCTTTAGCTTTTACCAGCGCCGATTGAAATGCTTCGGGCGTATTATCGCCGTTAAAAACAGGTGTCCATGGATAGCCTTTAAATATATCAAACTTATCGGACTGCACCAGCCTGGGTGTTACATCCCAGCCCATGGTAACGTTGGGATAATATTCAATGCCCGGATATTTATTGCCGATCATCGGCCAGTAAGTGCTGTTGGCATCAATGGCTTTTTGATAGCTCGCTGTGGGCCATCCGGCCTTAGACAAATCATAGGCATACAGGAAATTGTACGAGGTCAGGCTGGCCGTTTTTAATGCTTTAAAAGCATCACCGGCAGTTGCTTTATTATGTAATGCATGCTGCACCGAATTGTCTGTTAAACCCTGGTCGATACAATTAAAATGCAAACCCAGGAACCCTGCTTTCTTTACCTTCTCTTCAAACAACTGCATTGCCGCTCCAGCTTTTTCCAGGCTGCCAAAACTGGCTACAAAATTCGTTGTTTCAAAGATGGAGAAATAGGGTTTTCCATCTATCTTCCAATAATTGGGTTGTTTAAAATAATGTTCGATTATATAATCTGTGATGATGTTCCAGCTAGCCGCAGATACTTTTCCATCGGTTAATTTTTCCTGGAAATTAGTGTAAGGTGTTGGATGAATATTTGCCCAGTTATGGTTGGCCCACATCAGGGCAAATTTTAAGCGCTGGTTATTGGGTGCTTTTAAAAACCCTTTTTCCAAACCTTCCTGCAGGAACTGACCGAAAGGTTCATACCAGTACCAGTCGTAAATAAATACATCAATGCCATTATCGGCAGCTGCATCAATTTCTTTGGCAGCCCATGCCGGGTCCGCTTCATTAAAATAGCCCCAGGTCGGAACCTTCGGTTGCAAATGTCCTTCAAATCTTGGTCTTGAAACTTTTACCAAATCCCATTCTGTCCAGCCCTTGCCGTGCCATCTTTCATTGATGGAATCCACATGATAATTGGGGAAATAATATACGGCCACCTCATATGCTTTTTTAGGTGCTGACTGTGCCCATGAAATGTTGCCTACTGCAAGCAGCAATAACAGTGAAAAAAAAGTAAGGAGCTTTGTTGTATTCATATGACAGTTTTGTACTTATAAAACTATGGCAAATAAAATACTTCTTGCAAAGGTATGCTAATAGGTGATTTGTCTTCATGCGTTTCCATGATATCGGCCATATAAGCCCACCATTTTTTCATCACAGGTTCAGCCGGTAAAGCATCCAGTTTCATTGTATCATCAATGGTAAGACAGCCTATCAAATCATTAGTGGTTTCATCTAAAAATATAGAATACGCTTTAATACCTGCCTGCTGCAGCAAAACTTGCAGGTCAGGCCACAGCGCAGTATGCCGGCGTTTGTATTCTTCTTCAAAACCCTTATAGAGTTTCATTTTAAATGCTACACGTTGCATAAGAAGTAGCCCCCTAAATCCCCCAAGGGGGACTTTTGAAGACATCAATTGTTTGAATTTTTTTAGTTATTGCTTACCCAACCAAGACAGCCCCTAAATCCCTCAAGGGAGACTTTGGGCATCAATGTTTGAATTTTTTTATATTTTCCTGACCCAGTCAAAGCGAACAAGATTTTAAATTACCAGATGGAGAAAATCCTCGTAATTAGCATACTCCTCAAAAGTCCCCTCATGGGGGATTTAGAGGGCTCTACCTCAAAAATCCCGCCGCCACACCACCATCCACATTCAATGCATTGCCGGTTGATTTACTCAACAAACCTCCAACAAAAGCAAAGCAGGCATTGGCAATATCGATAGGTAAAATTGATTCGTTCAGCAAAGTACGTTTGGCGTAATAAGCCGGTAATTCTTTCACCTTAATGCCATAGGCTTTTGCACGGCCTTCGGCCCAGCCTCCTGCCCAAATATTACTGTCTGCAATCACCGCGTCGGGGTTAACCGAGTTCACCCTTATTTTATCACCGCCCAGTTCAGCGGCCAGTAAGCGGCTCATGTGTGCCTGCGCAGCCTTGGCTGAACCATAGCCTGCATTGTTGGGCCCGGATACCACTGCGTTTTTAGAAACGATGTTGATAATGTCGCCTCCAATGGCTTGCTTGCGCATAACTTCAGCCCCAGCTTTTGAAACCAAAAACTGGCCCTTCACCAAAATATCATACAGCTTATCCCAATCTGCTATGCTGTGATCGGTGATGGATTTTGAAATGCTGATACCGGCATTATTCACAATAATATCCACCCCACCAAATGCCAGCGCTGTTGCGGCAAATGCTTTTTCTATCGTGGCATTATCCGTTACATCCAGCAAAGTGGATGCTGCGGTATCTCTTCCAAATAATTGTTGAAACTCCTCCATTGCACTTTGCAAACGCTCTTCATTAATATCATTGATGATCACACAGGCGCCTTCTTCTGCAAACTTTTTGGCGATGGCTTTACCAATACCACCGGCACTTCCTGTCACCAAAGCGATCCTTCCGGTCAATGCTTTTGGTTTGGGCATGCGTTGCAGTTTTGCTTCTTCCAGTAACCAGTATTCTATGTTGAAGGCTTCCTGTCTTGGTAGTGATGTGTACTCACTCACGGCTTCTGCCCCACGCATTACGTTGATGGCATTAATATAAAATTCAGACGCCACCCGGGTGGTCTGTTTTACTTTTGCAAAGCTGAACATGCCTACGCCGGGGTACAAAATGATTACCGGGTTCGCATCCCGTATAGCAGGACTGTTGAGATGTTTGCAGGTATCATAATATTCTGCGTACATCTTTCTGTACGCTTCAAATAGAGGCGCAATTTTTTCTTTGATTGCAGCAGTGTCGCTTACATCTTCATCAGTACCTAAATTCAATACCAGTGGAGAAATTTTTGTTCTTAAAAAGTGATCAGGACAACTCGTACCGAGCGGAGCCAACCTATCTAAATCATTTGAATTAATGAATTGCAGTACACGATCATCATCCGTAAAATGCCCAATAGATCCGGCCCCCCTGCCCTCCAAAGGGGGGTTCTTAAGGAGATCACCGTTGGAACAGAATCCTCTTAGTATTGGTGCCAGTTGTGCGGCTTTTGCAAGCCTTTCTTCTTTAGGTAAGGATTGTATTTTTTCGCCTCCGAATATCGGACCTTTCTTACCATAATTATCTTCTAAATATTGTGCACAAATTTCAATCACTTCCAGCGTGTTCATGTAACTTTCATACGCCGTATCACCCCAGGTAAACAAACCATGAGAGCCCAGCATAATACCACGGATACCGGGGTTTTCATCCAAACATTCCTTCAGCAACAAGCCCAAATCAAAGCCCGGCTTTTGCCATTTTACCCAGCCGATCTTTCCGCCAAACAATTCTTTGGTGATCTGTTTGCCATCTTTAGCAGCAGCAATCGCAATGGCCGCATCGGGGTGCAAATGATCAATGTGTTTGAAAGGTAAAAAGCCATGTAAGGCTGTATCTATGGAAGGCGCTTTGGAAGCCAGGTCGTAAATGCAATGGTTAAACAATTCCACCATTTCATCTTCATGCTTAATACCGCGGTAAATACTTTTTAAATTCAGTAAGCGGTCCATGTGCAACGCCGAAAGGCCATTGCGTTTCATGGTGCCCAAATCACCACCGCTGCCTTTTACCCACATCACTTCTGTATCTCTTTCCGTGAGCGGATCTTTAGCGATCGCCTTGCAGGATGTGTTGCCACCACCGTAATTGGTAAGCCGTAAATCGGCGCCCAACAGGTTGGAGCGATATACCAGTAAAGCTACTTCATCCCCCGCCAGTTCTGCCGCTTTTGCGTCATCCCATAAATAGCTTACGTGTTTAAATTGTTTTGTTGTTGACATAGTGCTTGTTGTTTGCTTATGCTGATAATATTATTTTAAATGTTGAATGAATCATGGTTTTAAATAGTTGCCATACCCCACTATTAATATAGATAATATGATGGTAAGGATACCGATAATAATCGTCCTGCTTGTTTTTTGATTAACGCCTTTCCACTCTTTCAGCACCAGTCCCCACATGTTGGCCGTAAGGATAATAAAGGCCATGTGCAGTATCCACGAACTGGCGCCATTGCCCAGTTTGCTTTCGCCCATACCATAAAAAAAGAATTGCAGAAACCAGGTAGTACCCGCCAGAGCAGAAAAAATATAGTTGGAGAGCAACGGTGTTTTTTTGTTGCTGTAATCGCCAAAGGTTTTGTTACGGGCATTTAAAATCATACACCAGATAAAGTTGGTGGTCAATCCGCCCCACAGCACTACCACATAGGTAACATTGTTCTGGTATAAAAAATTACCCTGATTGGGGTGCGCCGCTTTCCATATTTCGTTGGCCAGTTCAGCCATTGGTTTACCCGCTTCCAAACCAAAATTAAAACAGGCGCTCAGCACACCCGATACAATAGAAACCGCCATACCCAGCGCAAACTTATATTCTGTCTTCGCCACTATTCCATTTGGATCGGTGGCCGCAGCACTCAATTGTTTTTCCTTCCTCATGCCCGCGTTGCCGCAAATAACAATCGCCAGCACACATACCGCCAAACCCGCCAGCACCGTTAATCCCCAACTGGAGTGTATCATCATGGAGAAAGTATCCTTGTCCTCCTTCGGAAAATAATCGTAGTAAATAGAAGGGATCACCGCACCAAATACCATACACAACCCAAGTATAATGCTGCTTCCCAGCGACACACCAAGGTAGCGCACACCCAACCCGTAGGTGAGCCCGCCGATACCCCACAGCACACCAAATAAATAAGTAATGCCAATGGTACCAGCACTGGCCCCATGGATGATATCTGCAAAACCCGGAATGGTTAAATACGCCGCCACCGGGGGAACAATAAACCAGGAAAAAATACCGCCCACAATCCAGAAGCTTTCCCAATGCCAACCCTTTACCTTTTTATAAGGCATGTAAAAACTACCGGAAGCAAAGCCGCCGACGAAGTGAAAAATAATTCCGAGAAGAACCTGCATGTAAAATTTATTTTAATATGGCTGATAAACAATCTTTGTAAAAGTAAGGGAACAATGTTTTGCAACTGTCAAGTACTGTCATGAATTGTAAAATGTTTTTTTTGAAGGGCATGTTCGGCCGGCATTTTGGCAAAAAAGAAATACAACGTTCAATATTGCTGTGTATTACCCCCGACAAAATAGTATAAAAAATAAGTGTCACAGAAAAATAAAATTATAAAACGTTTAAACTCCGGACCGGCAAAATAGAAAATAGATTTTACTTTTAAATATGCTTCATTTTAAACACCTACCTTAAAATTGATTACATCCTATTTTCATTTATGTTCAAATTTTGATTAATATTGAAAGGTCAATTTTAGATAGCACCACACAAAAAATAAAATGATAAACAACAAATAAACACCTCGTGGAAGAAAATAAATTAAGAAGTCAGAACTGGTTTGGCCGCAAAGGCAAGGATGGTTTTATTTACCGTGCATGGATGAAGAACCAGGGTACGCCGCCGGATATGTTTGATGGCCGGCCTGTTATAGGCATCTGCAATACCTGGAGCGAACTAACACCCTGCAACGGGCATTTTAAAGAGCTGGCAGAAGCGGTGAAAAAAGGTGTGCTGCAAGCAGGTGGTTTTCCGGTAGAATTTCCGGTAATGTCGTTGGGCGAAACATTGATAAAACCCACGGCCATGTTGTACCGCAACCTCGTAAGCATGGATGTGGAAGAGTCCATACGGGCCAACCCAATTGATGGGGTGGTGCTGTTGTGCGGTTGCGATAAAACTACGCCTTCGCTGGTGATGGGGGCATGCAGCGTAGATATCCCCACCCTTGTTATCTCCGGCGGCCCCATGTTAAAGGGGCATTGGAGAGGAAGGGACATCGGCACTTCTGATATATGGCGTTTTGATGCAGCCAGTAAACTTGGCCAAATAACGCCTGAAGAATTTGTAGAAGCAGAAGCCTGCATGGCCCGAACGCAGGGGCATTGCGCTGTGATGGGCACGGCCTCAACGATGGCAGTAATGGTGGAAGCATTGGGGTTGTCGTTGCCTAACAACGCTTCCATACCGGCGGCAGATGCCAGGAGAAAAGTGCTCTCACAATTATCAGGCAGGCGTATTGTTGAAATGGTAAAGGAGGAACTGACCTTATCTAAAATTCTTACAAGGCAGGCATTTGAAAATGCCATCATGATCAATGCTGCCATTGGTGGATCTACCAATTTTGTAATTCATTTACTGGCCATTGCCGGTCGCATCGGGATCGATCTGAACATCGATGATTTTGATAAATATTCACAGGGTATTCCGCTGTTGGCCAACATCCAGCCTTCCGGTGAAAACTATATGGAAGACCTTTATTATTCCGGTGGTTTACCGGCACTGATAAAAGAGATGAAAGCCATCATTCACAATGATGCCATCACAGTGAATGGTAAAACTATGGGTGCTAATTGTGCGGCCGCAGAAGTATACGACAGAAAGATCATCAGCACTATGCAGGATCCCTTTAAACCTGAATCGGGCATTGTGGTAGTAAAAGGAAACCTTGCACCGAATGGCGCCGTCATAAAACCTTCGGCTGCAACACCGGCGCTGTTGAAACATTCCGGCAAAGCCGTGGTATTTGAAAATATTGAAGACTACCATGCAAGGATAGACGATCCTGAATTGGAGATAGATGCTACCAGTATTATGGTATTAAAAAACGTTGGACCAAAGGGCTATCCCGGTATGGCTGAAGTGGGTAACATGGCCTTGCCAAAAAAATTACTGGAACTGGGAGTTACAGATATGGTACGCATCTCCGATGGCAGAATGAGCGGCACTGGTTTTGGTACGGTGGTGCTGCATGTATCGCCGGAAGCCGCGGCAGGTGGTATTTTAGCTCTTGTGCAAAACGGCGATGTCATCCACCTAGATGCCCACAACCGCACTTTGCAACTGGATGTTTCTGAAGTGGAATTAACCATTCGCAGGGCAGCCTGGCAACAAACCGAAACCATTCATCCCCGGGGTTATGTGCACCTGTACCAAACCCATGTAGAGCAAGCGCATCTGGGTGCCGATATGGATTTTTTAAAAGGTGGTTCAGGTAGTAAGGTTTCGAGGGATTCGCATTAAAACAGTTATAAGTTTTGAGTTTTAAGTTATAAGTTGAATGCAGGATAGTTAAAAACGATTTGATTTTCTTTCGATCAATCAACACTTATAATTTAACTTACTATCCGCACAACTTATATCAGGAACTTACCATACACACAACTTATATCAGGAACTTACCATACACACAACTTATAACCCATAACTCATAACTCAAAAAAGATGTCTTTTAAAAATAAAGTTGCTATAGTAACGGGAGCAGGGCAGGGGATTGGTCTTGAAATATGCTGCCAGCTTGCAAAGGAAGGTGCCCATGTTTTTTTAAATGATGTTGATTCAACCCTGGCAGACCATGCTATGAAACAGGTAATTGAGCTTACCGGTGGCCATTGCGTTGGCTTTGCCGGAGATGCCAGCGATACCGTGTTTATTCAGAAAATGGTAGATGCTGCGGTAGAGAAATTTGGTCAGCTTGATGTGGTAATTGCCAATGCGGGCATCACGTTGTTTGGTGATTTTTTTACTTATTCACCCCAAGCTTTTTTCAGGGTAATGCAGGTGAACCTTGGTGGTACTTTCTTCCTGGCACAGGCAGCGGCCAACCAGATGAAAAAGCAGGCTTCCGGCGGTTCTTTGTTGTTTACGTCTTCTGTAACCGGTCACCAGGCGCACAAAGATTTAGCTGCGTATGGCATGAGCAAGGCGGCGCTGGAAATGCTGGCCAAAAATTTAGTGATAGAACTGTCCCAATATAAGATAAACGTCAACACCATTGCCCCCGGCGCCACATTAACCGAACGTACATTGGAAGATGCCGCCTATGCAGCTACCTGGAGCAAGCTAACACCGATGGGGCAACCAGCCTCGGTTACAGACATCGCCAACACGGCAGTGTTTTTAGTGTCGGATAAAGCCAAACACATTACAGGACAAAGCTTGATCGTTGACGGCGGCTGGACCTGCATCAGTCCATCACCTTTTTAAATACCCTTATCATGATAAATAAAACCAGTCTGCAGCCCGTTGTTGTTGTTGAACACTATTGCCTGTTGGGCGAAGGCCCCGTTTGGGATGCAAAACAACAGAAGCTGTATTGGGTTGATATTTTAAATGGTGCTATACATGAGTACGCACCGAAAAATAAAATACGTACAACCTTTCTACTGAACCAACTGATCGGGGCTTTTGCATTTTGTACCGACGGACATTTTATTGCCGCTTTACAAAATGGTTTTGCTTTTATTGACAGGGTCAGTGGAGAAATCAACATGATTGAAGACCCGGAAGCTCATTTGCCGGGCAACCGTTTTAACGATGGCAAATGTGATCCTGCCGGAAGATTCTGGGCAGGCACCATGGCACTTTCAGAAGAAGCTGGCGCAGGAAGTGTTTATACAATTGAGAAGAATGTGGGAGTGATAAAAAAGATTGACAAGGTATCTATCTCCAACGGTATGGCATGGAGTGCAGACCATACAATACTGTATTATATTGATTCGCCTTCGTTTAAAGTAGTGGCGTATGACTATAATAAAACCATCGGCCATATCAGCAATAAAAGAACGATCATTACCATTAAGGCAGAGGATGGTGTTCCCGATGGAATGACCATTGATTCCGAAGGTATGTTGTGGATAGC
>JAYVUL010000350.1:0-3414 GCA_043787935.1 Chitinophagaceae bacterium
CTGGGGATTTTGATTGCATTGGCGGTTATCCTTTTTCTTCCGTGGACACAAAATATTTCTGCAATCGGCAATATCACTACCCTGCGGCAGGAACAAAGGCCACAGGAATTGAACACGATCATTCCCGGGAAGGTGGTGAAATGGCACGTAAAGGAAGGCGACTTTGTAAAAAAAGGCGATACCATTATGCAGTTGTCTGAGATTAAGGATGATTACCTCGATCCAGGTTTACTTAACCGTACCAAAGAACAACTGACCGCCAAAGAAATGACGGTGGAAAACTATAAAAGTAAAGTGGGTACAGCAGATATGCAGATTACCGCATTGACGCAGGCAGGGATATTAAAAACAGCGCAGATTGAAAATAAGACCCGTCAGCAATTGATGAAAGTAAAAAGCGACAGCATGGATATGCTGGCTGCAAATAACGATCTGACCATTGCCTCCAGGCAATTTGCCCGGCAAAAAAACATGTATGATAGTGGCCTCGTTTCGCTGACACAACTGGAGCAGCGAAATCTGAGTTATCAAAATGCCCTGGCGAAAAAAACAAGCGCCGAAATAAAATACCTTAATGCCAAACAGGAATTAGGCATACTGCAGTTGGAATGGAATGGCGCCAGGCAGGATTATAACGAAAAGATTTCCAAAGCCAGCGGCGATAAATTTCAATCACTGTCCCAGATTGCTTCCGGAGAGGGAGATATAGCAAAGTTGCAGAACCAGTATATGAACTATGACATCCGCAGCAGGTTGTATTTTATTACTGCTCCACAAAGCGGGCAGATCGTGAAAGCAAAAAAGGCAGGCATTGGGGAGATTGTAAAAGAGGGGGAAATGATTGTAGAGATTGTTCCCGATAACATTCAGTATGCAGTGGAAATTTTTGTAAGGCCGGTAGACCTTCCATTGCTGGCCATTGGCCAAAAAGTGCGTTTTATGTTTGACGGATTTCCGGCTATTGTTTTTAGTGGCTGGCCTCAGGCTTCCTACGGAACCTTTGGCGGTACAATAGCAGCAGTTGAAGGTTCCGTAAGTGATAATGGTAAATTCAGGGTACTCGTTGCCGAAAGTCCGGATGAAAAGCGTTGGCCGTTGCAATTGAAAATGGGCACCGGTGCCAGGGGAATGGCACTGTTAAAAGACGTACCCATCTGGTACGAATTATGGCGAAATATCAATGGTTTTCCGCCGGAATATTACACGGTAGAAAAGAAAGAAATAATAAAAAAATAGGCAGGCAGCCGGGAGGAACATGATGATAATGCTTAAAACTTTTCCTGTTCTTATGGAAACCCGTCCGAAGGCTATTCAGCCTTGCAGGCGCTTTTATTTTTATTTCTGATGTAAGCAGTAGATGGCATAAAAATAATTTTAATCATTTAAAAATAAATTTGCCTGTAACTATCCCGGTAAACAATATGTACAAAACAGCAACAATGAAAATATTACTTACAATAGTTTTTGTGGTATTTACTTTTCTCAATATTTGTTTATCGCAGGATAATTTACCTGCTGCAAAAATATTATCACCCGAAAATTTTATTTCGGCAGTAAAAAGTTACCATCCTGTTCTTAAGCAGGCAGACATCAGTATTGAAAAGGCAAAAGCCGACATCACTGCGGCAAGGGGCGGTTTTGACCCATCACTTTATCTGCACAGCGAACAAAAAACTTTTGACGGTAAAAATTATTATACCTATACCAATCCAGAATTGAAGATCCCCACCTGGTATGGAATAGAAGTGAAGGCAGGGTTGGAAAATAATGGCGGACAGTTTTTAAACAGTGAAGCTTCGTTGGGGCAAACCAGTTATATCGGCATATCCTTACCGCTGGCCAAAAACCTGCTGATGGATAAACGAAGGGCCACCCTGCTGCAGGCAAAATATTTTAAAGAACTATCAGAAGCAGAACGACTCAATACCATCAACGATTTATTGTACAATGCATATGCAGCGTATTGGAACTGGGTAAAAGAATACCAGGTATATGCCGTATTAACCGCTACAGTAAAAATAAATGCAGACAGGCTGGAATTAATAAAGATTGCTTTCCGGCAGGGAGACCGGCCTGCTATTGATACGATAGAAGCACTAACACAATTGCAGGGTTTCCAGTTTCAGCAAAGTGTAAGTTGGGTAGCATTGAATAATGCTACTGTAGAATTGTCAAATTATTTATGGTTATCCGGCAACCGGTATTACGAATTGGGCCCGGATGTAGTTCCCGAAAAGAAATGGAACGAGCAGGATATTACAAGCCTGCCAGCAGTATTGCTGGATGAATTGCTGTACGCTGCAAAGCTCAATCATCCTAAATTGAAAATGTATTCTTATAAACTGCAGGTACTGGAAATAGAACGTAAATTAAAATTCCAAGGCCTGCTGCCTACAGTAAATCTAAAAGCCAACTTGCTGAATAAGGGGTATGATATGTTTAATGGAATTGGTAAAACCGGCTTTTATGAAAACAACAATAAGTTTGGCGTAGATATTGGGTTGCCGCTGCGGCTGAGTGAAGGAAGGGGAGGGTATAAATCAGCCAAATTGAAAATACAGGAAACCAATTATGAGTTATCGCTTAAGCAACAGGAGATTGAAAATAAAGTGAAATATTATTACAATGAATTGACGGGTTTGCTGCAGCAGGTGAAAATTTACGAAGCTGTTTATAAGAACTGTCAAACCCTTTTCCGGGGAGAGGATATTCGTTTTCAGGCTGGCGAAAGCAGTTTATTTGTATTAAACAGCCGGGAGAATAAACAGCTGGAAGCTTTGCAGAAATTAGTGGAGCTAAAAACCAAATATTATAAAACAAGGCAAGCGGTGTTATGGGCTTCCGGTCAGTTAAGGTAAGCTCTTTTTACAGTAATAGTGCTGCCATATTACTCCAGGAGTCAACCCTGGTGTGCTTTTTGTCATCAGCTCCAAAATTATGCGGCTGGGAAAATAAAATAGTTTGCCCTTCAAAATAATCTAAATTTTTAAAGTGGTCATCTATCATGATGTCTCCGCGAATAATTGTTTTTGACCCGCAGAAAACAACCTGTTTCCAGGAAATAAAAGGAAAATGTTCAGCGAGCCAATCGTGTTTTTCTTTCAGGCTTTGCGGAAACTCCATCGCTGCCGAAACAATGAACAGGTCATATTTTTTATGTAGTTCTTTCATCACCTCTATACTTCCTTCCATCACCGGTGCCTGGCTGAAAAAACCTTTTGATAAAACATATTTCCGTTCATTTTTAAATACCTCCGCTTCTGGCCTGCCTATCAGGCTTTGCATTGGCTGGCGAAAGCCAAATTCTTCTTCTTCAAAATCTAAAAACCGGCTGTACACATCAGCCAGCACACCATCCATATCTACAATGAGCCGTTTTGGTAAAGATGCCATTTGCTTTCCTTTTATTGCAAT
>JAYVUL010000351.1:0-9534 GCA_043787935.1 Chitinophagaceae bacterium
CAGTAATGGGCAAAGTAGTGTTTGTAATGAAAGACGGTAAAATTTATAAGCAATAACCATTAAAATATTATGGAACATTCAATTATTGAATTGGAACAGATCATCAGCAAATATTCCCCTCTATTATCCCAATTGAGTGAAGATGAATTTGCGGCAAAGCCTTCGGCAGACAAATGGAGCAAAAAAGAGATTCTTGGCCATTTGATTGATTCGGCACAAACTAATATCCGTCGGTTTGTGGTGGCTCAGTACGAAGAAAACCCTCATATTGTATATGCGCAAAACTTTTGGGTTTCCGCAGCGGGTTACCAGCATTATTATACCAATGACCTCGTAGCATTGTGGATATTGCTGAATAAACATGCCTGCAGAGTATTGCAAAATATTCCGGAATCAGCAACAGGGAGCACCTGCCTTACCGGTGAATTACATACTATTGAATGGCTGGCGGCAGATTACAACAAGCATCTCCTGCACCACCTCAATCAAATATTAAATTTAGAACCGGTGGCTTATCCTTAATTTAATTCGATTTACGCATTCACAAATTAAAAAAAATATTCAATACCCAATACTCAATATATACTGTTCAATGAAAATACAACTGCATTTTATATTGACCATTCACCGTGAACTAACTAAACAAAGTATTATCGCCCCCCATTGTTTTTATTTTACCTAAATGGGTATACGCTTTTGCCGTAGCTTCCCTTCCCCTGGAAGTGCGTTGCAGAAAACCTTCCTGTATCAGGAAAGGCTCATACACTTCTTCAATGGTTCCGGCCTCTTCGCCTACTGCAGTGGCAATAGTGGTGATGCCTACCGGGCCGCCTTTAAATTTATCAATGATGGCATTGAGTATCCTGTTGTCCATATCATCCAGGCCATGTTCATCTACATTCAGTGCCTTAAGGGAATGTTGTGTTATGCCAATATCAATAGTGCCATCATTCAACACCTGTGCAAAATCCCTTACCCTTCTCAGCAATCCATTGGCAATACGTGGTGTACCACGGCTGCGGCGGGCTATTTCATCTGCCGCATCGGTGCTGATCTGGGTACCTAATATACCGGCACTGCGCAAAACTATTTTTTGTAAAGTAGCTGCGTTATAATATTCCAGTCTTGATTTGATGCCAAACCTGGAAAGTAAAGGCGCTGTTAATAATCCGCTGCGGGTGGTGGCACCAACTAATGTAAAAGGGTTTAGGTTGATCTGCACACTCCTGGCATTGGGCCCACTGTCAATCATTATGTCTATGCGGTAATCTTCCATTGCTGCATAGAGATATTCTTCCACTACATTACTAAGCCGGTGTATTTCATCAATAAACAATACATCGTTCGGTTCTAAATTGGTGAGTAGGCCCGCCAGGTCACCCGGCTTTTCTATTACCGGGCCGCTGGTTTCTTTAATATTTACTCCCAGTTCATTGGCAATGATCCTGCTGAGTGTTGTTTTACCCAGGCCGGGAGGGCCATGAAACAGAACATGGTCAAGTGCTTCGCCCCTTATTTTTGCAGCTTTAATAAATATCCGGAGATTGTCAATGGTTTGTGGCTGGCCTGTAAAGTCGGCCATTTCGCTGGGACGGATATTATTTTCAAATTCTTTTTCTGCTGCACTAAGCCCACCTTTTTCTGTATTCAAATTTGAGTTTGCCATGAACATTTTTTATTCTACATTGTAAAACTAATCATTAATCATTTAAAATTACTGGTGTATGAAAGCAGGTATAATAGGAAGCGGTATTGTAGGCCGTGTATTAGCTACAGCATTTTTAAAAGAAGGGTATGAAGTCATGCTGGGTACAAGAGACACTACAAAAGACGAAGTTGTAAAATGGAAGACTGAAAATGACGGGGGTAAAACCGGAAATTTTGCCGAAACCGCCGCATTTGGTGAATTGCTGGTATTGGCCACAGGTGGCTCTGTTACTGAGGCCGCAGTTCAATTAGCAGGTATTGACAACTTTACCGGCAAAACAGTGATTGATGCCACTAATCCCATTGCCCCGGCACCACCCGTAAATGGCGTGTTGCAATATTTTACGGGTCCAAACGAATCCCTGATGGAAAAACTGCAGGAGATACTGCCCAAATCAAATTTTGTAAAAGCATTCAACAGTGTTGGTAATGCCATGATGTATAAGCCGGATTATAATGGTATTAAACCCACCATGTTTATCTGTGGTAATAATGAGGAGGCAAAGAAAACAGTAAGTGATATTTTAGATAGCTTTGGTTGGGAAGCAATAGATTTTGGAAAAGTGGAATCTGCGAGGGCCATTGAACCATTGGCGATGCTTTGGTGTATACGTGGTTTTAATAATAACCAATGGACGCATGCGTTTAAATTATTACAGCGTTAGGTAATTCGCCTTTAATGAAATAACAAAGAGGTTGTACCCCGGCACAACCTCTTTGTTATTTACCGTGAAATAATTTATAATCTTACAGATACAGACAATCTCCTGTCCTTTATCCTGTCTGATTCTGGAGCATCAGCAGCATATTTAGCCACTGCGGAACCATATCCTTCGGCATCGGTTATTTGTGCACCCACACCCGCCTTGGTTAAAGCATTCTTTACGGCGGTGGCCCTGCCGGCAGATATTTTTTTATTGGTTGCTTCGTCACCTGTTTTATCCGTATAGCCTCCTATTTTTAATTTCACGGTTGGATAGGCTTTTAATATCGCAGTCATATTATCCACCTGTTTTTGACTTTCTGCGGTAAGTTCTGCACTTCCGGTTTTAAAATTCAGGTTGTCAAAATCAAACCATATTTTTTTTAAGGAATCGGCTCCAATTGTTTTATAGCCGGTACTTAAAAAGGCTACCAGTTTGTCTTCTATTCCTCCTTTCAGGGCATCTATTTCCACGCCATTTGCCAGTTTTACTTTCAACGGTTCTTTTACCGCTTCAGCATCAGGTGCTTTTTCTGCAGCAGCAGGCGCTTCTTTTGTTGTTTCAGTTGGAGCGGCACGTTCTTCACTTTCGTGTTTATTTACGCCTCCTGTTCCAAACAGGTAGTAAGTACCGGCAGCCAGCAGGGCCAATAAAAGTAATGGTAACAGTAAAGACAGCGCTCCGGCTTTTTTTTCTTCTTCGTGATTGATTGACATAACAATTGAATTTTGTGATGAATTGCGTTTTAAGGTTTTCAAATAATAATGAATCTACAAGATTCAAAATTTTCAGTTACAAAAACAAACATTATTTTTGATTGTCAACTTTAAGCTGGTGCCAATGGTACCTCTTACCACATCATTTCACCATTAATCAAAACGGTTGAAGTTGCGGCAGGTCAAATTGTAATTTTGTTTTTGTGATACTAAAAAACTTATCCCGGTATTGGATCTGGCAATTAGGTGGATGGGGTGCAAACTTTGCCATCTCCGCCTTTTTCTACCTTACCTTGTCCACCAGGAAGATCGACAATTTTTTTCTGCTCATATCAATCAGCATTCTCCTTGGTATTGTATTTTCCCATTTAATGAGGATGGTAATAAAGGAATACCGGTTTTTAGCGAAGCCATTGCAGCAGCAAATCATTTCTTTTATTGCAGTTACTATTTTATTTGCCGTTATTTATGCCTGCGCTGATGTGGCAGTAAGCAAAATGCTTGGGTTGAAGATTTTTTCAGATCAAAAAATCTCCTTGCTGAATGAAATTACCAGGAACGCCATTAATAATTTTTTCCTGTTATTTATCTGGAACCTTATTTATTATACTTTTCATTATGTAGAACGAAACCGGAAACAGGAGGTGGATACACTCAAACTGCAATCTGTAGTGAAAGAGCTGGAATTGAAAACCATTAAATCTCATATCAATCCCCATTTCATTTTTAATGCCCTCAACAGTATTCGTGCATTGGTGGATGAGAATCCTGCCCGGGCAAGAACTGCCATTACTGAACTAAGTAATATTTTACGCAGCAGCATGCAGGCAGAAAAGTTGGAAACGGTGCCACTGGAAAGAGAGCTGAATATTGTAAAAGATTACCTTGCATTGGAGAAAATGCGTTTTGAAGAGCGGCTGAATATTGAGATGGATATTGATGAAGATACGCTTGGTCAGCCTGTGCCCCCGATGATGCTGCAAACCCTGGTGGAAAATGCCATCAAACATGGCATCAGCAAAAAAATAGATGGAGGTTTTATCAGAATTGTATCTGATTTTGTAGATGACCACCATGAACTGCTGGTTCAAAATTCCGGGCAATTGAATGGCTATGTTAATGGAGAGGCCAATCTTACAGGCGAACAGGGATTTGGGGTACGCAGCACGCAAGACCGGCTGAACCTGCTTTACCAGGGCAAAGCTACTTTTGATATAAAAAATTTGAACAGTGAAATTGTAGAGTCAAGGATTATTATGCCGGTATCTAACCTTTAAATAAATTGTACGTATGCACAAAGCGATTATTATTGATGATGAACGTTTGGCAAGGAATGAGTTAAAAAAACTCCTGCTTGATTTTCCCCAGATAGAAGTAATAGATGAGGCCGCCAATGCCGCAGAGGGGATAGAGAAAATTGAATTATTAAATCCCGACCTTGTTTTCCTGGATATTCAGATGCCCGGTAAAACAGGGTTTGATATGCTCCAGGAATTAGACAAGGCACCCCATGTGATATTTACCACTGCCTATGATGAATATGCATTAAAGGCTTTTGAAGTAAATGCACTTGATTATTTAATGAAGCCCATAGAGCCCAAAAGGCTCGCAGATGCTTTGCAAAAATTGCAGCAGGCGGAGGACAAAGAACTGGCTGCACAGCAGGCAATGAACAGGGGCATACTAACGGAGAGCGACCAGGTATTTGTGAAAGACGGCGAACGTTGCTGGTTTGTAAAATTATCAGATGTGAGGTTGTTTGAAAGTGTGGGTAATTATGCCAAGGTTTTTTTTGCTGGCAACAAGCCCCTTATCTTAAAATCACTGAATGCACTTGAGGAAAGGCTGGATGAAAAAACATTTTTCAGGGCCAACCGCAAACATATTGTAAACATGCGGATGATAGAAAAAATAGAACCTTACTTTAATGGCGGCCTGTTACTTGAAATACAAGGTGGCGATAAGGTAGAGGTAAGCCGCAGGCAGGCAGTAAAGTTTAAAGAGATGATGAGCCTGTAGAAAAAACCAATGGTTTTTATGGTATAAAAATAAACAGCCGCCAAATTATGGGGGCTGTTTTTGTAATAAACATTTGGTGGTTTTGATAAATGGATATTTTTGTTTGTATCATTGTATAAATAAAATTCCATGGCACTACAACCCTGGCGCACCGGCCAAGTGATACGAATAGAAGCGGAAACGGCAGATACAAAAAGATTCTGGATACAGGTACCTGAATTGGACCAGTTTGATTTTGAACCAGGCCAGTTTGTAACCCTTGATTTACCTATTCATGAAAAAGTTAACAAACGCTGGCGCAGTTACTCCATCGCTTCCTGGCCGGATGGCACCAATGTATTTGAACTGGTAATAGTATTAGATAAAGAGGGGTTAGGCACCAACTACCTTTTTAATGAAGTGACTATAGGTTCTTCGTTGACCCTGCGTGGACCCCAGGGTGTTTTCACTTTAAGGCAACCACTGGATGAAGACCTTATTTTAATCTGCACGGGCACCGGCATTGCCCCTTTCAGGAGTATGGTGCACCATATCAGGAACCGGCAAATACCCCATAAAAACATTTACCTCATTTTCGGTTGCCGTACGCAAAGCACCTTATTATATTATAACGAGTTGATGCAATTGCAGCAGGAATTGCCGGGCTTTCATTATTTACCTGTTTTGTCAAGAGAGCAGTGGCAGGGTAAATCCGGTTATGTGCATCCTGTGTACGAAGCCATTTGTGCAGACAAAAGACCTGCTTATTTTTATCTATGCGGATGGAAAGGGATGCTTGATGAAGCCAAAAAAAGAATCATGGATATGGGATACGACAGAAAGGCGATTCACCTGGAAATATATGGATAGGATCTTAAAATGCAGCCTGCTGCCACATGATTTTTATCATTTCACCACATGATGAATACTTGTTTGACAGGCTAATTTAATTGTTATTTTTTTCACTACCTTGAGCCTATAAAATTCTGACAAACCAACTGAACTTTTTGTATGGGTGCTGCTTCAATGATTGTTTTAATTCTTGCCGGGCTTACTTTTGGCGTTATTGCTATTTTGCTTGCGAGGTTGGTAAACAAAGGCAGTACCAACAAACAAAAAGGCCAACCTTACGAATGTGGCATTCCCACCCAGGGTAAAACCTGGATACAATTAAATGTGGGTTATTACTTATTTGCACTGATATTTTTAATCTTCGATGTTGAATTGGTGTTTTTGTATCCATGGGCAGTGGTGGCTAAAAAAGTAGGCTGGTTTGCGTTAGTGGAGGTGATCATTTTCTTTTTCATTTTATTTATGGGGTTTTTGTATGCACATAAAAAAGGTGCGTTGAAGTGGGTGTAGCGCCTTCAGCCCCCGCCGGCCGGAGGGGCAATTAAGGCAGCAGTAAGTAAGATTTTTATAATTAGCGTTGTATTTATTTTATTAAAAGAAACCACAGGTTGCAACATGAATAATGCAGCAAATAATACAGTAGAAGTTTTTCCCGGACAGGTGCATGAAATGCCGGGTGGTGGCGTTATGACCAGTAAGTTGGATGACCTGATCAACTGGGCAAGGTCCAACTCCCTGTGGCCGCTCACTTTTGCCACCAGTTGCTGTGGTATTGAATACATGTCGGTTGCCGGAGCCCGCTACGATTTTTCCAGATTTGGTTTTGAAGTGGCCCGTGCCTCGCCAAGGCAGGCCGATGTAATTATTATTGCAGGAACCATTGTAAATAAAATGGCCCCGGTTTTAAAAAGATTGTACGACCAGATGGCGGATCCCAAGTATGTAATTGCCATGGGTGCCTGTGCTATCAGCGGAGGGCCGTTTTTTTATAATACTTATTCTGTGGTAAAAGGTGCAGACCACGTGATACCGGTTGATGTGTATGTGGCAGGTTGCCCGCCAAGGCCTGAAGCATTGCTGCATGCCCTGATATCGCTGCAGGAAAAAATAAAGAGTGGATATACCAGGGAACAGTTGCCCCCAACCCCTAAAGTGGACTTGTAAAGCAGGTTTTCATTTTATAAAAGACAATTAAAAATTTTGTGGTAAAAAGTTAAATGACAAACGAAGCGCTAAAAATTAAAATCACTGAATGCCTTCCAGCCGCCACTTTTGAGGAAGGCGGGGAATGGCTGAATGTGCAGGTGGAGGCTGCGGAGTGGAAATCGCTTGCCCACCAATTGCGGTACGAGGATGATTTGTTTTTCGATTTTCTATTTTGTCTTACCTGTATCGACTGGAAGACACACCTTACCATGGTATATCATTTAGAAAGTACCCGGTATCGTCACAATTTGGTGGTGAAAGTAAAATTAGCTGCGGAGCATCCGGAAGTAGAAACGGTCAGCGATATCTGGCAAACAGCCAATTTTCATGAAAGAGAAGTGTATGAATTATTTGGGGTAAATTTTTTGCACCACCCAGATTTGCGGTTGCTGATTTTGCCGGATGGGTGGGAAGGAAAGAACCCGTTAAGGAAGGATTTTGAAGATGCGGTGAATATGATAAAATTATAACCCCATCCCCAGAAGGGGTGTATGACAATAGTTCAAAAATCATTTTGTTAGCTGAATAGCATTGAGTGTTGTATGTGGGGGCCAAAGAAAAAATGTGAGGGTGGAAGATAAAATGTTTATCAGAGATTTGAAGCGCCGCCTCTTCAAACTAGCACCACTTCCTTTTTACTTTTCCTTCAGGAGAAGGTGCCGAAGACAGATGAGGCAGGCGAAGCGGAAAGGTGATGAGGTTTGATAAAGCACAATAAGGAGTTATCGTACAAGAGTGCGACGCCAATGCAGTTGAAAAAAGAAAAAATGCCGGCTTAATAAAAATAAAACTACGAATTGTAACAACTGAATGTACAGGCAAACAGACATAATAAGCGAGAGCAAGGGCAATGAGGCCGGTGATTTTGTCATCAATGTGGGGCCACAACACCCGGCTACCCATGGGGTGCTGCATTTGGTGATTACCTTAAATGGCGAGACCATCAAAAAGGTTGAACCACACCTGGGGTTCATTCACCGCTCGATTGAAAAAATGTGTGAGAGCCTGAGCTACCGGCAATTTATTTATGTTACCAGCCGGATGGATTATTTATCCTCTCACATTAACAACCATGCCTGTGCTTTATGCGTGGAGAAAGGACTTCAGGTGGAAGTGCCGTCCAGGGCAAAAGTGATCAGGATATTGATGGATGAACTGACCAGGATCGCCTCCCATGAATTGTGGCTGGGAGCAATGGCGATGGACCTGGGGGCCTTCACGCCGTTCTTTCATACGTTCAGGGAAAGGGAGTTGATCAACGATATCATGGAAGAGACCTGTGGCGCAAGATTAACAATGAATTATATGGTGCCGGGAGGCGTAATGCAGGATATCCACCCCAACTTTCAAAAAAAGGTTACCGGTTTTATAAAACAGTTCACCGCTAAGATCGGTGAGATGGATGAGATAGTAACAGGCAATACGATTTTTCAAAACCGGATGAAAGGTGTGGGCCTGTTGTCGAAGGAAGATGCAGTTTCTTTTGGCTGCACCGGCCCAACGGCAAGGGGTAGTGGCGTAAGTTGTGATACAAGAAAGACATATCCTTACGAAGGGTATGATAATATACAGTTTGATGAAATACTGGAAACAGGAGGTGATTCCTTTGCCAGGTACATGATTCGTATCAGGGAGATGCAGCAATCAGTCCGTATTATTGAGCAATTGATCGATGCTATTCCGGAAGGTGATTTCCAGGCAAAGACAAAGGCGGTGTTGAAATTGCCCAAAGGTGAATTTTATCAGCGGGTAGAAACAGCGAGGGGGCAGTTTGGAGTGTACATTGTAAGTGAGGGCGGTACTACGCCGCACAGGATTAAATTCCGATCGCCCGGATTTTCAAACCTGAGTGTGCTGGACCATATAGCGAGGGGCAGTAAATTGGGCGACCTGGTTGCAATGATGGGCACTTTAGATCTGGTGATTCCGGATATAGACCGGTAGAATGCTGTCCCTGAAGGGGTGTTGGCAATAGGCTGAAGTGATCAGGCGCATGTGAGCGGATGTAGCTGGTTAAAGGCAAATGAAGATTTAGGAAAGGAAATAAGAAGTTTAGTAAGGATGGTGAGATAAAAAATTAGTAACAAAAAACAAACCCGTTGAAGAACTCCCCTTTAGGTCCGCCCGTGCCGGTTCGGACGGGGGATGGTGGCAACTATGTGGAGCTTATCTGACATATCGAAAAATATAGACACCTGGTTAAGGGCAACGGTTAACCCTACCTGGACATTGGTTATTGAAATGGTGATTGCCGGTGTTTGTGTAATTGGCTTGTTTGCCGTATTGGGCCTGGTGCTGGTGATCATGGAAAGAAAAGTTTCTGCCTGGATACAGATACGGCTTGGGCCAAA
>JAYVUL010000352.1:0-9962 GCA_043787935.1 Chitinophagaceae bacterium
CACCATTACAACAGACGTATTAACCATCCAGGAATTTGTTTCCACTGCCTTGCTGAGTATCCTCATTGATACCATGACCATTGCAGGAATACTGGCACTGATGTTTTACCTTAACTGGGACTTTGCACTGGTGGCCCTCAGTGTTACTCCTTTCCTCTTATTCTTTGTTATCCATTTTAAAAAAGCAGTAAAGAAGTCAATGCATGAAGTGCGGAAGGACCAGAGCAATATGGTAGCCGTTTTGCAGCAGGGCCTCGAATCCATAAGGGTAGTAAATGCATTTGGCAGCCAGGATATTGAGGAGGAGCGTTTAAAAAAAGTAAGCCTTGAAACAGTATCTGCGTCTCTCAAAACACGGCGTTTAAAATCGCTGCTCGCTCCTGTAGTAACCATTACCGTTACGCTATGCATTGCCCTGGTATTATGGAGGGGGGCGGGCCTTGTACTTGCCGGGGCCATGTCCATTGGGGCACTTACCGTATTTTTATCCTATCTCAATAAGTTTTTCAGCCCCGTAAAAGACCTTGCGAAAATGACGAATACGATTGCACAGGCAACAGTAGCGCTGGAACGCATCCGGCAGATCTTAGAAACGGACAGCATCATTCCACAAAAACCAGGTGCCATTGAACCCGCCGGATTAAAAGGGGAAATAATTTTCGAAGCGGTAGCTTTTGCCTACAATGAAGCAGCACCCGTATTGCAGCACCTCAACCTTACCATAACTGCAGGGCAACGCATTGGCATCTGCGGGCCAACTGGTGGGGGCAAATCCACGGTAGCCTGCCTGATACCAAGATTTTATGACCCTACGGCCGGGAGGATCTTAATTGATGGGGTGGACATCAGCAATTATACGCTGGATGGGCTGAGAAAACAAATCGGTTTTGTGTTGCAGGATACCGTTTTATTTTATGGTTCTGTAAGGGAAAATATTGCGTATGGAAAACCAGGCGCAACTGATGATGAAATTATGGAAGCGGCCAGGCTTGCCAATGCGGATGAATTTATTGTAAAAATGACCAATGGCTATGATACACTTGTAGGAGAAAGAGGCCTTACGCTTTCGGGCGGGCAACGCCAGCGGATCGGGATAGCAAGGGCAATCGTACGCAATGCCCCGATCCTGATCCTCGACGAGCCAACTGCTGCACTGGATACCGAATCTGAAAAAATTGTAATGAATGCCCTGGAAAAGCTCATGAAAGGACGTACGGTAATCACCATTGCACACCGGCTCAGCACTATCTTTGACGCTGATAAAATAATTGTTATAAAAGATGGCCTGGTAGCAGAAGAAGGCACTCACGAAGAATTAGTGGGCCATGGGAAAATCTATTCCGAACTTTACCATAACCAGTCAAGGACCACTGCTCCGCCTGGGGAGAGTTAAAACCAAAAAAGCTGATTTATTTAAACAAAACTCATTACCATGTATCACCGTTCTGTAATTGTGTTTCCTGATGACACGGTAAAACTCATAGTAGAAGCTATTGATAAAGCAAAGGAATCTATCCTGGTAAAGATGTTTCTATTCTCTGATCCGAGTTTGATCAATGCCATTATTGCTGCCCGTAACAGGGGGGTAAAAGTGAAAGTAATGCTTAACCCGGCAAGAAGAAACGGCGAAGAAGAAAATGAAGACACCCGTAAAGTACTGGAGCAGGCCGGGGTGGAAGTAAAGAACAGCAATCCGTTTTTTGACCTTACACATGAAAAATCAATGGTGGTGGATGATTCCGTAGCATTTATAAAATCGCTCAACTGGGAAACAAAAAATCTCACAGAAACCCGTGACTATGCCATCGTTACTTCTCATCCCCATGAAGTGCAGGAAGTTGTTTTATGTTTTGAATCGGACTGGGACAGAAAAGATTTTGATCCCGGTGAAAAAGCAAAGCTGATCTGGTGCAGTGTTAATGGCCGTGCCCGTATTGCGCAATTTATTGATGAAGCAAAACATACGCTTTTTGTGCAGAATGAGCGTTTCCAGGACATGGTGATCATTGAGCGCATCATCCGGGCTGCGGCCAGGGGCGTAAAAGTGCATATCATGGTGCGGCCGCCGCACACACTTAAAAAAGAAAAATTAATTGACGGGGTTGGGGGCTTGCGGATAATGGATGATGTAGGAATTAAGATACATAAACTGAAGCATTTGAAACTTCATGGTAAAATGATGCTGGCAGATGGCAGCAGGGCAATCGTGGGATCTATCAACCTTTCCTCCGGCAGTTTTGATGACCGCCGGGAACTGGCTATTGAAGTTAACGATGTGGAGATCGTGGAACGGCTGATGGAGATTGCACATTTCGACTGGAAAAATTCACACCCGCTCGACCTTACGGATGCAGGCTTATTTGAAGACCTTGAATTCAGGGGGGCCGGCGGCTCTGAAAAACTTATTCTCCACCCCGGATATGAAAAAAACAAAAAACACCATCATCGTAAAAATAAGCGGGGTTGATAAATAAAGGGAACAACAGAACATATTCACCTGGCATTACAAATCATAGCAGCAGTAATTTTCCAGTTTTTTTGCAGTAAATACTGATAGTTAAAGCCACAATGGCCATGTGGAATGTATTGCTACCGTCAATGGACACCGCAGCGAATAGCAATATGTGAATTACGATAAATGGTTTGGCTGCACCACCCAGTTATCCTAGCCCGGTTTCCGAATGCATTTCGGGTATTTCCACATCCTCAAAGCCCTTATTGAGCAGCCGATGCCGGAATGCCTGCTGCACTTCATATTCGCCATGCACCAAAAATAGTTTCTTTACTTTTTTAACCTCCTGGCAGGCTAAAAACTGGCACAGGTCTTCGTAATCTCCATGCGCACTCATGCTCCTGATAGAACCAATTTCGGCATTCACTTCATGCACCGTTCCATAAATTTTAATTTCCTTCAGGCCTTTTAATAATTTACCGCCAATAGAGCGGGGCTCACAATAACCGGTAAATAAAATGGTATTGCGGCTATTTTCAATATTGTTACTGATGTGGTGCTTTACCCTTCCGGCATCGGCCATACCACTGGCAGAAATAATTACAAACGGTCCATTGCGGAAATTGAGCATTTTTGATTCCTCCACCGACTTGATAAATTTTAGCCCCTTGAATCCGAATGGATCGTTATCACTTTGTAATATTTTTTGAATATTTTTATTAAAATACTGCGGAAACCTTTTTACAATTTGTGTTGCTTCCACACTCAGGGGGGAGTCTACAAAATAATCCAGTTCCGGAAGCCTTCTTTCCAGTTCCAGTTGATTGAGGGCAAATAATATTTCCTGAGTACGGCCCACACTGAAAGCAGGGATGATGAGCTTGCCTTTTTTTTGTATGCAGGCTTTGTTTATCCATTGCAGTACCTGGTCTGGCGTGGTGGTGTTCATATCATGCAAACTGTTGCCGTAAGTAGATTCTAAAATGATATGATCGGCCTGTGGAAATACCTCCGGTGATTTCAGGATCAAATCCCGGTACCTGCCTACATCGCCACTGAAAGTGATGCTTTGTGTTACCCCGTTTTCTTTTACCTTCAGATGCACTGCGGCACTGCCGATGATGTGGCCAGCATCGGTGTACATCAATTGCACATTTTCATCAATGGTAAACCACACACCATATTCCACCACTTCAAATTGCTGCATCGCATTCGACGCATCATTTGCATCGTATAACGGGCGCAGATAGGGGAGGCCATCCTGCGCCCTTCTTTTATTTTCATACTTCACTTCACTTTCCTGTATGCCGGCAGAATCTTCCAGCAGCACGGCAGTTAATTCTTTTGTGGCTGGTGTGCAAAATATCCTTCCCTGAAAGCCATCCTTCACCAGCTTCGGAATTAGGCCGCTGTGATCAATGTGTGCGTGGGAGAGAATTAAAAAATTTATTTCTGCCGGATCAAAACCCCACACCCTGTTCATAGCATCGGTGTCTTTTCCCATGCCCTGGAACATCCCACAGTCGAGCAAATATTTTTTTCCGTTAGTTAAAGTAAGTAAGTGTTTGGAGCCGGTGACTGTTCTGGCAGCACCGTGGAAAGCAATTTTCATGTTGGAGCAATTTAGCTTTAAAGTTAGTTAAGCGTAATTGAATTAGATTGATTTTGCTTTGAACGACCAGGTGATAAAAAATTCTGCTACCATGTCGCCCTGTTCATTATGGCCGGTTGATTTTGCTTTGAAGGATTTGCCTTCGCCGCTTTTGATAGCTTCTTCAACTGTATGTCTGATAGCTTCGCCATCTTCACAACTGAAGGTAGTGATGCCGGTTGCTTTTTTAAAATAGTTTGCTTCAAGCCCGGTAACCAGCATGGATACCGCCGGGTTTCTTTTGTAGGTATTTGACATGGCCATCAAGCCGGTACTCATTTCAGCAGCCATTGCCAGGCAGGCAAAGTAGGTGCTTTTAAATGGGTTTTGACTGAGCCATTTGTACGGCACAGTTACTTCTGCTTTTTCGATGCTGATCGTTTTTACCCTTACCCCACAGAAGAACGCACTGGGCAATTTCATCAGTAAAAAAAGCCTGAACTTAACGGGGTGTTGTACCAGTTGAATAAAGTGATCAGCAGTGTTCATTGAAATATCATGTTGAAGTGTACCTCAGTCTATCATTTATTATACGTTGCCGGATCGAGTGCATTGGGGCTCCAGTTTTCTAAAAAGGTCAACACTTTTTCCTTGCTGTAACTTTTCTTTCCATCTTCTAAGTACTCACTGTTTTGCGTGTGTATACGTTCGCCTTTGGTATTTAGGATGATAAACACCGGAAAGCCCAAACGCTGCGGATAGCCATATTTTGCAAAGACAATTTTATTTTCATTTTCCTTGCTGAAGTTTAAATGATACCAAACAAAGTTGCGGCTGATAACAGAATCTATCTGTGTGTCTGCTTTACAAAACCGGGTAAATTCTGTACACCATTTGCACCAGTTGCTTCCGCCCTGTATCAATACAAATTTATTTTCTGCTCCTGCCTGTTTGATGATTGCTTCAAGGTTTGCTGTTGCATCAGCTGCAGGATTGTACAGCTTTTTCTCCTGGGCAAATGAAGAAAGGGAGAACGCTATGATGGCGAACAGCAGGAAGTATTTTTTCATTGTAGAAAAGATAGTATGATTAAATCAATTGTGCGAATAGCGGTTAATAAAGATACTCTATAAATAATTTCAAGGCCGGTATATTCAAACAGGCCTGTAAACATGCTATTTATAATTTCGCCACCAACGCATACAAAGTGGCGCTACTGCTTATCAATTTCTACAACACAACCTATCACGTTATTTTTTTCAGTAGCATCGGCTTTAAAATAAATAGTGCCTGCATTGCCGTTGTTGTACTGCACATTTTTGATAGACCCTGCACTGATGGCTTCATTCAGCTTGCCTGCGTAAGTTGGCTGAGTGCTTTTGTTGATGTCGGCATTGAGGGCATTATAATCCAATGGCTGCTTGCTGACCACTATTGCCATAAAATCTTTGTTGCCAATACTGTCGGCCCTTACCGCCTGGTTGCGTGGAAATACCCTTGTGCCGGTGATGCCGCAATAGGGCGAATGGATGGGCTTGTAGGGAAACAATACAAAGCTGTTACCAGCTGTATTAGGCGTAAACAGGTAGATATAACACTCCACGGCATTTTTTATTTCTATCCTGAATTTGGTGCCTTTTTTTACAGGTGAAACAGTAGCGAAATTATTGGTGCCGGTATATTTTAGCGGGATATACATTTTAGCATCGCCGGTTACCAGGCCGATGGTACATTCAAAATCGATGTTCAATGCTGCACCTCTTTTTGGCATGGGGTCCAAACCATATGCTTCCCTTACAAATTTTTTGAAGTCTCCGTAGCGAACATATCCAAGCCCATTCTGCCCCCACTCCGGACCCCAGCTATTCATAATTTGAAAGGCCCCGCCTTCCAGCCTGTCGTCGTAGCCAATCACACACATGGCGTGGCCGCCAAAACCTGCCTGTTGATAATCTTCATCAGTAGGGTGCCATACTTTTTGCCCCATCATATCCTGCATAAAGGTTCCTCCAACCATCATCCCAATTACTACCGGTGCATCTTTTGCCAGGTGTTCTTTTATGGCCCTCAGGTTTATGCCATCAGTGCCTTCATCAGTAGTGAGCCTGTTGAAACCATGCATCCGGTTTTGAGCAGCATTATTTACCAGGGTGCTGTTTGCCTGGCGGCTGCAGTCATTTTCATCATAAGGAAAATCATTGTAGGGTACCGAACCTTTGTTGGTCATAAATTCCATTGCCCTGATGATGTAGGAACCCTGGCAGCCATCCAGGCCAATATTGTTGTACAGGAAAGCCGGGCTGAAGGCAACACTGTTAGGGTTAGCTGCCGTGCTGGCGCTTTCTACAATACTCCTTGCAGCATAAGCACTGCTCCAGGCCACACAGCTTCCCTGCTTACCCTGGTTTTGCCGGTCGGGTGCAAACTTTGCGAGCGATACCATTTCAGGTAAAGGATTTTTGCCATTATCATCAGCAAGTGCTTCGTACACGCTGGCTTTTTTAAACTGGTTAGGATCAAGTACGCCACCGGTAGCGAATTTGGAAACGATTTTGGCGATGCCAGAATCACCTGCATTGCAGGAACTGTTTCTTAACAGGAAATAACCGCCACCCACCAGCAGTAAAATAATAAGGAGCCCTTTTTTTCCACCACCGCCACCACCCCTGAAAAGGGAGAACAATAAAGGAAGAAAAGCAAGGATTCCTCCCCCTCCACCAATGCTGCGGCCGCCACTTCCAGCATTACCTGAATTGTCATTATCGTCTTGCTGGCCCTGCGGGTCATCCACCATTTCTAAAGGCATTGTATAAAATTTGGAGGTTTAAAATTAATATTAAATGTAGGCAGATTTTTTTAACCTGTTGCGGTATTTCAAGTATTTTATACAGCGAAAAGAAATGATTTTCACAGTTATTATTTTATTTGTAAAGTAAAAAATTATTACATCTGCATTTCAGCCATTGTAAGATTATAATCTTTCTGCTTACCAGGTATCTTTGAGACGAAAATTGGCTGAAAAGTGCTGCAGGGTAAAATCGATACAATCCCAATCAATTAACTTAGAATAAAAATAAAGCCTGCACTGGTATCAGCCCGGCTTTATAATAATCACACAATAAATTTATTCAATTACCTGGTTCTTCAGCAGGTCATCAAAAGTATCCCTGCGGCGGATGAGTTTTGCAATGCCATCTTTCAGCAATACTTCCGCTGGTTTTAACCGGCTGTTGAAATTGCTGCTCATTTCAAACCCGTAAGCGCCGGCATTGTAAAAAACCAAATAATCCCCCTCTCTTACTTCATGTAATTTCCGATCCCAGGCAAAGGTGTCTGTTTCGCAGATATTGCCCACTACATTATAAATTCTTTCGGCTCCTTTGGGGTTGCTGATGTTTTCTATGTGGTGATAAGCATCATACATCATAGGGCGTATCAGGTGGTTGAAACCACTGTTGATACCTGCAAATACAGCTGCTGGCGTTTGTTTGATCACGTTTGTCTTTACAATAAAATAACCGCACTGGCTTACCAGGTATTTTCCCGGCTCAAACCATACCTGTAATTTTTTGCCGGTTTCTTTTTCAAATTCTTCAAAAGCCTGCGCTACTTTTTCACCCAGTGTAGTGATGTCTGTTTCCGAATCGCCGTGCTGGTAAGGCACTTTAAACCCGCTGCCCAAATCAATGAATTCCAAATTAGTAAAATGAGTGGCTGTATTGAACATCACTTCCAGTCCTTCTAAAAAAACACGGATATCTTTTATCTCGCTGCCGGTATGCATATGAATACCGGTAACATTGAGCTGTGTTGTTTTTACAATCCTTTCAATATGCCGCATCTGGTGAACGGAGATACCAAATTTACTGTCTATATGCCCGGTTGAAATTTTATAATTACCTCCCGCCATGATGTGAGGGTTGAGGCGGATACATACCGGGCAGGTATTTCCAAACCTATTGCCAAACTGTTCCAGGATCGAGATGTTATCAATGTTGATATTTACACCCAACTCTTTTACTTCTACTATTTCTTCAAAGTCTACACAGTTAGGCGTATATAAAATACTCTTTGCATCAAACCCTGCCATCATCCCCAGCTTCACTTCATTTACACTCACACAATCCAATGAAGCACCTATTGATTGCACATATTTCAGCACATTAATATTGGTCAATGATTTACAGGCATAAAAAAAACGGGCATTACAATGCTTAAATGCCTTTTGTAATTTTTTGTATTGATCTCCTATGCGTTCTGCGTGGTACACATATACCGGTGTACCAAATTCATTGGCAATGTCTGTCAGTTGCTGGTGGGTTAAATTTTTTACCATGATTTAATTTGTGAATGGTCTATTGTGAATGGTGAAATAAAAGTTTTAGTTGTTGAAATGTACGATGGTTGCGTATTGCACAAAAAAAAGGTATGAGAAACTTTCGTAGTCATACCTTTTTTATTAATTTTTTTTTACATAAAAGTTATGAGTCAGTTTCTTCTTCTCCGTCTTTTACCTGTTTATTTTCTATTATTTCTCCTTCAGGTGTTACTGCCAGATTCACTGGTGATTCTTCTAATGCTATTACCGTTTCTTCTATTATTATTTCCGCTTCCAGGTTGTCTTCCTGTTCCAGCTTAGCTTCCGGTGATACAGCAGTGGCCTGCACCAGTTCTTCCATCAGCACTTCATTTATTTTTGGCAAATCAGCGGTGCTGTTGATGCCAAAATAATCCATGAATGATTTGGAGGTGCCATAAATCAGGGGTTTGCCTACGGCATCTTCGTTTCTGCCGGAAATAATCACCAAATCTTTTTCCAGTAATTTTTGAACCGCATAATCACAGTTCACTCCACGGATAGCCTCTATCTCACTTTTGGTAATGGGTTGCTTGTAAGCAATGATAGCCAATGTTTCCAAAGCTGCGATGGAAAGGCGTTTTAAAAATTTATCGCCATTTAACTGCGCTACCGTTTTATGGTATGCTGCCTTGGTCAGGAATTGCCAGCCACCGCCACTTTGTTTTAATTCAAAAGCGTAAAACTCGGAATCATATTTTTCCCGGATACCTTCCACGGCAGATTCCACCTGTTCAATACTTGCCCTGTCTTCAATAAAACCCAAGGCACTATTCAGCAACTCCACCAATTCAATATTGGTCAAAGGTTTATCGCTGGCAAATATCAGCGCTTCAATATGTGGTATTATCTGAGAGAGTTCCATGTTTATTAATTAGCTAATGTGCTAATTAGCTAATGTGCTAATTATAATTCAGGCAGTAAGCAAATTTAAAAAGAGTAAACAAATTCTAACGAATTAGCAAATTATCGAATTAGCTAATCAGCAAATTGTTTATCCGTTCAACGCCGCAGCACCGCTTACAATCTCTGTCAACTCCGTGGTAATGGCTGCCTGCCTTGCCCTGTTGTAACTTATCTTCAATGATTTCAGCAATTCATTGGCATTGTCACTTGCCTTATCCATTGCCGTCATCCTTGCGCCATGTTCGCTGGCATTGGCATCCAGTACTGCTTTGAACAACTGGGTGTTCAGGATTTTCGGCATCAGTTCATTCACCAGCACCTCCTTGCCCGGTTCAAAAATAAAGTCTGATTTTTTCTGGCCCTCTTTCGGAACCACTTTTTGTACCGGCAAAAATTGTTCAGTCACAAAACGTTGTGTGCCGGCATTTTTAAATTCACTGAATATCAGTTCCACCGCATCAATCTCTTTATTGCTGAAAGCCGTCATGGCATATTGGGCCGCTGCCTGCACTTTATCAAAACTTAGCCCGGTGAAAATATCCCAGTACTTATCATATACAGTAAAACCGTTCTTGCTGAAATGCTCATATCCTTTTTTACCAATCGGCAATACCTGCACGTTGCCCTGGGCATTCTGGCTGGAATATTTTTCTTTG
>JAYVUL010000353.1:0-2811 GCA_043787935.1 Chitinophagaceae bacterium
GATAAGGAGGGCATTAAGGTATATACAAAAAACCTGGATAACTCGCCCTACAAAGCGGTAAAAACCGTTTGCACCATCGATGCATCAGCAAGCAGGTTAACTGCTGTTTTGATGGATATCAATAATTGTGCAGATTGGGTGTATGCCACCAAAACATGTAATTTATTACAACAACCTTCCCCTTCCGAATTATTTTATTATTCTGAACTGGATATTCCCTGGCCAGCAAACAACCGTGACTTCATCGTGCGGCTTAAGGTAACACAGGATGCTGCAACAAAAGTGGTAACCATAGACGGTGAAAATAAACCGGCATGGTTACCGGAAAATAAAAATATCGTGCGCATACAGCAATCTTATTCCAGGTGGGTAATTGTACCGCTGCAAAACGGGCAGGTACAAATTGAATACGTGCTGCAGGTTAATCCGGGAGGAACTGTTCCTGCCTGGCTCATCAATATGTTTGCCACAAAGGGGCCTTTTGAATCCTTTCAAAACCTTCGCCAGCAGGTAAAAAAGTCTATCTACAACAAGGTAAATTTACCTTTTATCCGGGACTAATAAAGGGTGAGGCGCCAGTTTTTTTTCGTCAGCTACCCATTAAAAAAATATTTCCTGAAGAGAAGATGCATAAAAGGTTCACCTCCTTTGCCAAAATTTAACGCTCAGCACTAATATTTTACCAGTTTACCCGACACCCTGAATCTTTTGCCTGGCATCACCCTGATAGCAGTACCCGGTGGAATTATCTGCATGGGAATATTTAAAACACATTCCCCATTCCGTGCAGGGTTGATCACAATTTTTGAACGGGCCGGAAGCAGTGCCGGCGGTATGGTGTTGCCTTCCCAATTGCCTTCAATATTCCAGTCGCCGGCCCCTTTAAAAGTGTACATTATAGGGGCCCTGCCGCATGATCCGGGCGTAATGCAGTTTGGAGTGGCGGCTTTGCCAAAATGCAGCACAGGAAAATTGCCCGTACCGATGGTACTGGTGCCGGTAATGCCTATCCCCATTTGAGCCTGCAACGGATGGTTAAAAAGCAATATCAACAGTGCGGTTTGTAAAAGATTGGGCATATCAATATACTAAGCGTTCTGGTACATCATAACCAACCGTTATGCCGGTAGCTATATCAAAGGTTTCAATTTTTTTGGGTACAAAAGCCACCTGTTGCTCCAGTTCTAAACAGGTAGGGCATTCGGGGCTGAGAAAGTAAAAATTAGAAACGTAAACGTCTTTTAATGTGATCCTGAAATACAACTTGTCGGCTACATTATAATATTCCAGTACCACTTCAGGATATGACGACCCCTGGAGTATCTTTTTATAGATATCATTGGAAGAAATATTGTTGGTTTTTTTGATCAGGAATTCATGCACTTTAGGAACCCCAACACTGGCTCCACCGCCAAGGCTCCAACTGGTAGCAGCATCAATTTTAAAATCAACGGCTCTTACCTCCTCCCCGCCTGATGCGGTGATAGCACCTATTTTTAATACTATTTTTTGGGCTGTAGAATGATGGTACATTACCACAAGGGATATCGTCATGATAACGGTCATTTTTTTCATGCTAATATTTTCAGGTGAGGAATTATTATGCCGTATCAAATGTAACAAGAACTATGGTAGAAAGCGAATCATCATTAATGAAAATACTGCCAAAATGGAAAAGCAACCCGGCAATTTTCCTTCCTTTTCGCCCATCACCTCAGCAGCATAAGGTTGCCTGCAATGGTTTTCTTTTTCCCGTTCCTGAACAGGTAATTTGCCTGCCAGGTATAGCCACCAACACTGGCTGGTTTTCCATTGATCGTGCCGTCCCATTTCTGGTAAGGGTTACTGCTGTTAAATATCAATTGCCCCAGGCGGGTATAAACCTGCAGTGAATAATCATTTACCAAAAACAGGTTCCCGAGGGCGCCAAACTTATCATTGAGGCCATCCGCATTGGGCGTAAAGGCATTGGGGAAATAAATATCATCGCAATTGGCAAACAGCGATACAGAAATAGAATCTGCATTTTTACAACCATTACTGCTGCCCACCTGTACCCGGTAATTACCTGCAGCGGAAACGGTGAAAACAGGTTTCACAGAATTATCCTGCCATAAATAGTTATCATAATTACCTGCATCTAACACCAGCAGGTCGCCGGGACAAATCAGGGTATCATTTCCAATAAAAGGTTTAACGGGGTTAGGGTTTACTGTTAGTAATAAACTTATAGTCGAATCACAACCTGCTGCATTGTTTAACAGCAAAGTATAATTTCCTGCTGAAGTAAATACACGGTTGTTCCAGCTCAAAGGCAGCTCATTGGCACAAATGGTTTTATCAACAATACTGCTGCTATTTGACCTTACAGTAAGGATTATTGTAGCCATTGAATCACAACCTGCAGCATTAGTAAGCCTTATAGCGTAGGTACCCGCCACGGAATAATTGTTTCCATTCCAGTTGTAGGGTAATTGAGCCGGGCAAACAGTAACGGTGCGGCTGCTGTTAGTAGATTGCCTTACAAAAATTACCAGTGTTGCTATTGAATCACACCCTGCAGTGTTCCTTAGGGTAACCTGGTAAGTGCCTGCGGAATCATAACTATTTCCATTCCAGCGGTACGGCAATTCGCTTGAACAAACCGTTACTTGATTGTTGCTGCTGCTGGTGTTGTTTACAGTGAGTTTTAGGATATCGAAAGAATCGCAACCCGCTGCATTGACCAATGTTACCTGGTATATTCCTGCTGCAGAATAGCTGCTTCCATTCCAGTTGTAAGGCAATTGGCCGGGGCAAACAATCACCTCC
>JAYVUL010000354.1:0-20090 GCA_043787935.1 Chitinophagaceae bacterium
AAGAAAATTCCGGAGCCAGGGTATTGTTTCATCATTTAGCCTTTCATTTTGCTTTTCAATTGTTGATTGTAAAAAACGGGCTGTCCTTTCTATTTCGTCCATCAGAAAAATTTCGCTGAGCAATTGAAGGGTGAATACCTGCCTTGCGCCTGCAAAACGTTCTGCCAGTGAGCCTTTAGGTGCCAGTGCAGACTGTGCGTTTACCACCTGCTCATTGCTGTAAATGGCTGATGGCGGAATTTTTGATAACAGTACAATACCATCCAGGCTGGTACAGCGGCTGAGTGCCACATACACCTGGCCGCTGCTGAAAGAAGAAGCGGCGTCAATCATCACTTTATCAAATGTAAGGCCCTGGCTTTTGTGGATGGTAATAGCCCAGGCCAATCGCAATGGATACTGGCGGAACCTGCCCAGCACCCGTTGCTCCAACTGCTCTGTGCTGCGGTTTAATGTGTACCGGGTATTGTCCCACTCTTCTTCACCTACTTCAATGTCTATCCCATCACAGTTTACCCAAATTTTATCAGCCGCCAATTTTGAAACTACACCAATCTTCCCATTAAAATATTTTTTCTCCCCTGCATCGTTCTTAATAAACATAACCTGTGCGCCTTCTTTCAATAACAATTTTTCTTCAGCAGGGTAAATATTTTGAGGAAACTCCCCTTCAACTGTTGCTTTGAAAGTAAACGCCGGGGTGCTGAGTTTTTGCAGCTTCAGCTGATTGATACTATCAGCCTGGTTGTTGTGTGTAGTGAGTGTAATATATTTTTCCCGGGATGCCGGCTGAAAGCCCTGTATAAACCTGTTGTTCAGTTGTTCGTAGTCGTCACCGCCCATTTGGTTATTGCGCACTTTGTTGAGCAACTCAACAAAGCCTTCTTCTTTTTGCCGGTAAATTGTATTGAGTTCTATCAGTAAGGGCATTTGTTCTTTTACCGCTTTGCTGTCGAAAAAGAATGGTGAACCATAATACTCATTCAATATTTTCCATTCTTCATTTCTTGCTACGGGCGACAGTTGATATAAATCGCCAATGAATAAAACCTGCACTCCACCAAAAGGTTCTGTATAATTGCGCCGCACACTTTTTAAAATAGCATCAATGGCATCTACCACATCACAGCGCACCATGCTGATCTCATCTATCACCAGCAGTTCCATTTTACGAAGCAGGCCGATGCGTTGTTTATTGTAACGGATGCTTTGCAGCAATTGGAGGGTATTGTTTTCTGTTGGTAAAAATGGATGCAGCGGCAATTGGAATAAACTGTGCAGGGTAACGCCACCCGCATTAATCGCAGCAACACCAGTTGGCGCAGCTATAATCATGTTTTTAGAAGCGTTATCACGGAGGTATTTTAGAAAAGTTGTTTTGCCGGTGCCGGCTTTACCCGTTAGGAAAATACTTTCCTGTGTTTCGGTGATGAAACGGTAGGCCAGGTCAAAAATATCATTGCGCTCAACTTGTTGCATAAAACATTAATTACGCTGGTTGTATTGTTAAACTAATATTGCAGAAATCAGTACAGCAGCCGCTTATATTCAAGAGATGTTTTACCAAAGTTAATGATCAATGCCAGTTTAATACCTGATGCTTTAAGATAGTTCAATGTTTGGGCAAGGGCTTCCGGGATGATACCGTCTTTATTGGCTTTTACTTCTACAATTATTTCATCCTTTACAGTAAAGTCTGCAAAAAATGTATGTTTTCGGATAGTGCCTTTGTAATGAATATTGAGCAATTGTTCCCGCTTATAATCCATATAGCTTTCCAGGAATTCTATTTCCATAGCATCTTTATACACCTCAAGGAAGCCATAACCAAGTGTATTATACACTGCCATACAGATGTCTATTATTTCATAAGCCTCAGATTTATAGACAATATGATCCCCATTTTTTAATTGTTGCGGATGAAATAAAGGTCACGAATTACAAGAATGAACACGAATGCGTGAAGATTAGCATAATTCGTGACACTAATTTTAACCCTTTGTTTTTTCACCTATCATCAGGAGTTCATTCACCTGTACTTCTGTAATGTATTTTTTACTGCCCTCTTTATCATTATAACTGCGGCTGACTAATTTACCTTCGATGACTATTTCCTTTCCTTTGGTTAAATATTTTTCCGCTATATCAGCCACTTTCCCCCAGGCAACCAGGTTGTGCCATTGTGTTTCCGTTACTTTTTCGCCTTTGGCGTTTCGATAGCTTTCATTGGTTGCGATACTAAAACGGGCCATTTTCTTGCCTCCATCGAGGGTTTTTATTTCAGGGGTATTGCCAAGGTTCCCAATAAGTTGAACTTTGTTTCTTAATGCATTCATGATTTAAAGATTTTGTTGTTTACAATTTTATGATCTCAATCAAATGGTATTTCAATTGGCAGCAGGGAAGATTCAAGATGAAAAGTCCCTTTATTATGCGACCGTAAGTATCACATAATACATGGTTGCCTGTTCAAATGTAGCCTGCTGTCTTTGTTGAATCAAGGGTGAAAACACCATTTTTTTGGGGATTTTTCTTCTGTGAAATTATTTTTTATTGGGTTGGTAAAGGCAACGGGGTATACTATGCTAAATATCAGCACTGAAAAATATTTATTTCAATTCCGCTTTCATAAACTGGTCAATCTTGCGGAAAAAGCCATCTAAAGATATCTCCGGTTTGTTGGTATTTGAATAGCCTATCCACTATAAGGCAAGGATTGGTATCTTGTGTTGAAAAGAAAAAAAATGGAAGAGGCTCCGGAACCCAACGCTGAATTATTACTTGATTTAATAAAAATGAAAATGCCTTTTGGAAAGTATAAAGATAATTTGCTGTGTAACCTGCCTGTTTCTTATTTGGAATGGTTTGCAAGAAAAGGGTTTCCAAAAGGTAAACTGGGAATGCTGCTGACTACCTTATATGAAATAAAGCTCAATGGCCTGGAGTATTTATTGGAGCCGCTCAAGAAATAAAAAGAAGATCAACCCACCAACTGCCTCTTTAAAAACCTGTTCCAATCCTCCAGCATCTTACCTTTTAAAACCCTGGGAAATTTATGCTGGCCGCCTACCTTGCCCTTTGATTTCATAAAATCCATAAACACCTGTTCGGACAACACTGTAACGAATACTTCTTTCAATGCATGTTTTCTTTCCACTTCATAATCATCGTTCAGCTCTTTCAACTTTGCATCTATCCTTTGGCTAAGGTCTTTTTCATTTACAGCGTCGTTGGTAGCCACATACCAATGGTGTGCAAAGAAGTTGCCATAAGGTATGCCGGATACGGTAAATTCAGGAATAGAAATATCGAGGTCTTCACTCACCATTTCAATGGCTTTGTTCATATTATCCACACTTAAATGTTCGCCCACAAGGCTTAAAAAATGTTTGGTCCGCCCGGTGATAATGATCTCACTTCTTTCTTTATCCACCAGCCTTACCGTATCACCTATGGCGTAACGCCAGGTTCCTGCATTGGTGCTTATTAAAATGGCGTAGTCTTTATTTTCTTCTATTTCATGTATCATGTATGCCTCAGGGTTGTCAACCATATTGCCCTCGGCATCAAAGTTGTTATCGTCAAAAGGCACAAACTCAAAGAAGATATTGCTGTTTAATGCCAGGTGCATCCCCGCTGCATCCTGCCGGTTTTGATAGGCAAGAAAACCCTCACTTGCCAGGTAGGTTTCTATATAAGTGATGGGTTTCCCCAACAATTTTTCAAACCCTTTTTTATAAGGCTCCATGGCCACTCCGCCGTGTACATAAAATGCAAGGTTGGGCCAGACATCATGTATGCTGTTCAGTTGGTAGCGCTCAATAATTTTTTCCATGCACAGCTGGAGCCAGGCTGGTACACCTACAATAAAACCTATGTCCCAGTTGGGTGCATTGTCTACGATCTCTTCTAATTTTTTCGACCAGTCTTTCTCTTTGGCAATTTTTTTCCCGGGCTTATAGAAGCTTTGAAACCAGAAGGGAATATTTTTTTGCTGAATGCCGCTGAGGTCGCCGGCATAATAGGTTGGCCCTTTTTGCAATTGGGTGCTGCCGCCCAGCATCAGCCATCCTTTACCTACGGATTTCCTGGGCACATCATCATATTTAGCCAGGGTAAGTAATTGCCGGAGGCTGGTAATGGTGTTGCTTCTTATGAGGTCTTTTGTAATCGGGATAAATTTACTGGTGGCTTCACTGGTACCACTGCTGAGGGCAAAATATTTTATCACCCCGGGCCAGCAAACATCCGGCACACCATCTTTGGCTTTGTGCCACCATTCATCGTATATTTTATTGTAATTATATGCCGGAACCAATTGTTGGAATTTTTTCCCGGGATGCCGGCTCATTAATATCTCATCAAACTTATAGGTTTGCCCAAACTCCGTGAACCTTGATTTGCGTAATAATTTCTTCAGCGCCCTTAATTGCAGGCGCCTGGGGTCGCTTAAAGACAGGCGAAGTGCTGCTGCAATACTTTTGGGGAGTTTTATGTCAATGATAGCCATTCCATTATTAAATTATCTGCCATACAAAAATACAGTATAGCTGATTTTTTTGCTGCTGAAAGGTTTTGTTATATTGCCTGTCATCATTTGACTGATACAGGGTAGAACAAATATAAAGAACAGCAGGCTATGAATACAGAAAAATATTGAAGCGGTATGAAGAGAGTTTACCGGGAGGGCTTACAATTGATCAATTGAAAGCCTTTAATTTGTTATCCCCCTACCCCGCCCTCCGAAAGAGCGGGAGCAATAACCACAACAATGGCTGAATAATCATTTTAGCAGGCAGCCCAAAATAAAACTACCGGAAAAAGGATTTAAAGTAACTGAAGCATTATTGGCAAATCATCAATTTGCTGTACGTTTGCTGCCTAAATAAAAAATGCGATATGAAAAAAATTTTTGTTTCGGTTGTACTGTCAATCAGTTTATTTAAAGCCAGTGCCGATGAAGGCATGTGGCTGCCCATGTTACTTGGCCAGCAGGTGTATAATGACATGGTAAAGAAAGGCCTCAAACTCACCAAAGAACAATTGTATTCCATCAACAAATCATCATTGAAAGATGCGATACTCATTTTTGGCGGTGGCTGCACCGGTGAAATCGTGAGCAGTGAAGGGTTGATATTTACCAATCACCACTGCGGCTATGATGCTATTGCTTCCTCCAGCACGGTAGAGCATAATTATTTAAGGGACGGATTTTATGCATTGAGCAAAGACCAGGAATTGCAAAGCAAACTTACTGTAACCTTCTTAGACAGGATGGTGGATGTAACCAAAGAAGTGGAAGAGGCGGTGAAGGGTTTGTCGTGGGCAGACCGGGTAAAAAATATGCCTGATGTATTTAAGAACATTACGGATAAGGTGCTGGATAAAGACAACGGAATGATGGGAAAAGTTTACCCTATGTTCAAGGGTAACCAATATATTATGTATGTTTATAAAGTTTACCGCGACATCCGCCTGGTGGGTGCGCCACCAGAAAGCGTTGGAAAGTTTGGAGGTGATACCGATAACTGGGAATGGCCAAGGCACACAGGAGATTTTTCAGTATTCAGGGTATATGCCACAAAAGAGGGCAAGCCTGCTGATTACAGCAAAGACAACACCCCTTTGAAACCAAAATATTTTTTACCTGTAAGCATCAAAGGAATTAAAGATGGCGACTTTGCTATGATCTATGGCTATCCCGGCGGCACCAACCGGTATGAAACGAGCTATGGCATCAAACTGAAAAATGATATTGAAAATCCATCACTGGTAGATTTAAGGGATGTCCGTTTGAAACTGATGCATGAGCAAATGATTAAAGACCCTGCGGTAAAATTAAAATTGGCCAGCAACTACGCTTCTGTTGCCAACTACTGGAAATTTTTTGATGGTGAAACAAAGCAGTTGAAAAAATTTCATACTTACGAAGAGAAGCAGGCATATGAAGAAAAATTTGCTGCATGGGCAAAAGGAAAACCGGAATATGAAAACCTGTTTACAGACTATGCAAAGAATTATCAAACCTGGACGCCGTACAGCAAGCACCGCCAGTACATCAATGAAGGCATATTGGGTTCTCCGCTTACCGCATTTGCAGCATCACTGATTAAGCTGGAAACGGACATGGTTAAAACAGGCATTTCATCGGCCGACATAAAAAAATCTGCAGAAGCCGCAGTGGCAGCAAGGAAAAATTATTTAGCCGCTGCAGACAGGCCAAGCGATGAAAAAATAATGGCTGCCGTTGTACAGATGTTTTACAATGATATTGATAAAAACCAGCACCCGATTGGTTTTTATGAAGGAACCAAAAGTGTTTACGGCGATTTGAAAGAAGATGCCACGTATAAAAAATGGGCAAAGGATGTATTTGATAAAACAATGATTTTAGATGAAACCAAATGGGCAGCTTTTGTTGCTAACCCCGATGCAGTTGTTTTACAAAATGATCCGGCTTTTGCGTATGCCGCAGCATTTGTAAAAAACTACAACACTAAATATGCTCCTTTGTACACAGCTTTTAGTACAAAAAATGCAGAGCTGGGAAGAAGTTACCTGAAAGGCATTATGGAAATGAACCCGGCAGCAGCAGCTAAAATGTATCCTGATGCCAACTTCAGCATGAGGGTAAGTTACGGCAATGTAAAAAGCTACAAGCCCAGGGATGCAGTAAGCTACGATTATGTATGCACCGGCAAAGGCATTTTAGAAAAATATGTGGCCGGGGATTATGAATTTGACCTGCCCGCCAGGCAAATAGAACTGATGAAGAAAAAAGACTACGGACAATATATTGACAAAGGCAGGAACGACCTGGTAGTTAATTTTATTACCACCAACGATATTACCGGGGGCAACAGCGGCAGCCCGGTTATTGATGGCAGCGGCAATTTGATCGGCCTTGCCTTTGATGGCAACTATGAAGCACTCAGCCACAAAATTGCTTTTGATAAAGACCTGAACCGCACTATTTGTGTGGATGTAAGGTATGTGTTGTGGTGCATTGATAAATTAGGCGGGGCAAGTAATTTAATTAAAGAGTTGAAGTTGGTGAAGCAGTAAAATAATAAGTTGCCTGGCAGCAATGCTAATTTGCTAACAAAAAACCGTCTCCACCGCATTGTGGGGACGGTTTTTTGTTTCTATACAGGTAATTTTGCAGCATGGCCATTTTAAATATAGAATTCAAAGCAAAAACCAATGAAATCAATGCAGCAGAGAATACCCTGTTGCAGCACCATCCAAGCTTCATTGGAGAAGACCACCAGATTGATACGTACTTCAATGTGCCCAACGGCAGGCTGAAACTGAGAGAAGGAAATATTGAAAATGCCCTGATCCATTACGAAAGGGAAAATACAGCAGGGATCAAATCATCGGAGGTATTACTTTATCAGCACCAGGCAGATGAAAATTTAAAAGCCGTTCTTACCAAAGCATTGGGCGTAAATGCGGTAGTGGATAAACGGAGAAAGATTTATTTTATTGACAACGTAAAATTTCACTTTGATAACGTGCAAAATCTGGGTACTTTTATAGAGGTGGAAGCCATTGATACAAACGGCAGCATAGGAAAAGAAAAATTGCAGCAGCAATGTGATTTGTTTGCCGCCTTATTCAACATAAGTGATGATGATTTTATAGCTGTTTCTTACAGCGATATGGTGGTGCCGGTGAAAAATAAATAACTATGGCAAACAACTTACGGCATTAGCTGTTACTACAGTACATTCACAAAAAAATTATTGACCGATGAAAAAGATTCTCTTATCATTATTACTCATTTCAACTATTGGTAATATGACTGCACAAACCAGGAAAACATCTGTAGTGGGTGAAGAAATAACCTACAAATCTGCCGATGGCACTATACTCAAAGGTTATGTTGCTTTTGATGAAGCAAAAAAAGGAAAGCGTCCGGCAATTGTGGTAATTCACGAATGGTGGGGATGCAATGATTATGTGCGCCAAAGGGCTGATATGCTTGCTGCATTAGGTTACATTGCCATTGCGGCTGATATGTACGGTGAAGGAAAACAAGGGAATGACCCTAAGGAAGCGGGCGCACTTGCTGGGCCTTTTTATGGCAACCCTCAATTAGCCAGGGAAAGAATTGAAGCGGCTGTAAATAAAATAAAAGGGTATGAACAAACAAATGCCGGTGAAATGGCCTGTATCGGTTATTGCTTTGGTGGCTCTATGAGTTTGTTTGCAGCCAAGCTGGGTATGGATTTTAAAGGAGTGGTAAGTTTCCATGGTGGGCTGGCTGGGGTACCTGCAGAAGCAGGCAAGACAAAAGCAAAAATTTTGGTTTGCCATGGTGCCGCTGATAAATTTGTGAGTGAAGAAGAAGTAAACAACTTCCGGCACAACCTTGATTCTGTAAAAGCGGAGTACACTTTTATTGCTTATCCAGACGCAACGCATGCTTTTACCAATTCACAATCTACCGCCAATGGAAAGAAATTTAATATACCCATTGCCTACAATGCTGCTGCCGATAAAAAAAGCTGGGAGGATATGAAGGTATTCTTCAAAACGATTTTTGAATAAAGATTTTTTGATTACACGAATTGAGACTAATTACACGAATTAAAAACAGCAACTGGGTATTACAACAAATAGTGTAATTCGTAAAAATTAGTGTAATAAAAAAAGAATTAATAAATGGGAGAAGACCTATCCATCATACAAGGAACCAAAGAAGAACAATACCAAGCATTGCTGCCGCAAATAAAAGCATTGATAGAAAGTGAGCCGGACCTGGTTGCCAACTTAGCTAACATTTGTGCAGCATTAAAAGAACAGTTTGGCTGGTTGTGGGTTGGTTTTTATTTGGTGAAGAAGGACGAATTGGTGTTGGGGCCATTTCAGGGGCCGATTGCCTGCACCCGTATCCGGATGGGCAGGGGCGTATGCGGTACTGCCTGGCAAAATGCAAAAACCCTCGTAGTGCCTGAGGTAGATAAATTTCCAGGCCATATCGCCTGCAGCAGTTTATCCCGGTCAGAAATTGTGGTCCCGATAATTAGTAATGCAACAGTAACCGGTGTGCTGGATGTTGACAGTGTGTTGCCGGATGAATTTGACGAGACAGATAGAAAGTATCTGGAGGAAATAGTAGGCTGGATATAGAACAATAGAACACGGATTGGACGGATTTAAAACAGATGAAAATCAGTGAAGATCAGTTTAATCCGTGTTATCCATGTTCCATCGACACCAGCTTAAACCCAATGCTGTGCAGCGTTTCAATCCTCACTGAATGATCCGGTGCAAATATTTTTCTCAACCTTGAAATAAATACATCCAGGCTTCTGCCATAAAAATAATCGTCCTGCCCCCAGATAGCCGTCAATATCTGTTCCCTTTTCAGCACCCTGTTTTTGTTTTCAATAAAAAACTGCAGTAACGCAGTTTCTTTTTGGGTAAGTTCAATTTGTTTGCTGTTGTGCAATAAAATAAAATTAGCAGGGTCGAATTGAAAACTGCCGATGGTAAAAATTTTTCTTTCAGCGGTGCTGATTTTTTTTGAACGGGCTATAAAAATTTCAATTTTTAATACCAGCTCTTCAATGCTGAAAGGTTTTACCAAATAATCATCAGCGCCAATCCTCAGCCCTTTTAACTTGTCTTCTTTCAATGTTTTCGCGGATAAAAAAATGATGGGTACATCGTGGTTTTCTTTCCGGATGGCTTCTGCCAGTGCAAAGCCATCCATACCGGGCATCATTACATCCAGTACACAAACATCATAACCCGCTTTGCCAAAAGCCTGCAGGCATTGCAGGCCGTTAGTAAAATGATCTACCTCAAATTGGTGCTGTTGTAAATTGTCTTTTGTTAAAAATGCCAGGGTTTTGTCATCCTCGGCATATAGTATCCTGTATTTTTTCATTTTGGTGTCACTGACATGTTGTTTAATGTTAACCGGTGTTTTATTATTTCATCGATAAAGTTATTACAGTTCCCTTACCCGGTTCACTCTGCGCCTGCAGTTTCCAATGGTGCAGCTCGCAGATTTTTTTTACATAATACAAACCAAGCCCAAAACCATTTACAGCCAATTCCTTACTTCCCGGAGCCCGGTAGAATTTTTCAAAAATATGCTTCAGGTATTTGGGCTGAATACCGATCCCATTGTCTTTTACCTGCAATAGAACCCCATTTCCGCTATTCATCAAATTAATTATTATGACTGGTTTTTTTTCACAATACTTGATGGAGTTGTCTAAGAAATTATACATGATATTGGCAAAATGAAAAGCATCTGCCTGTATAGTAGCCTGATGCAGGTGGTTATTAACGCTAATTGCTGCTTCAGGATATTTTAATTGAATAATTTCTATGGCAGTGTTAATGATGTCAATAATATTGACCGGCTCTTTATTCAGCAGCATGGGATTGCTGTCGTTCTTTGCAACATTGAGTATTTTCTCGAGGTGGCTGTCTAATTTTTTCCCCTGGTCGATGATGATCTTGCTGTACTGCGTCAGTTTGTCGTTGCTGCTGATGGCATCCTGCTTTGATAAAAAGGTAGACGCAATGAGTATGGAAGCTAAGGGCGTTTTAAACTCATGCGTCATGTTATTGATAAAATCCCTTTGCAGGCTGGCAAACTTTTGCTGCTGCAAAATGATATAAATGGCATAAAGATAAATAAACAAGGTAACCAGCATCACAAGGCTCAGGATGATCCAGATGGTGAGGGAAGCATAAATAAAACTGTTTTTTTCCGGGAACCGAACTGCGAAATAGTAAACCAAAGTATTGGCTTTGGGAAAGTAAGTGGCATTGGTTTTGGGTACCGCCATTTTATCCAGGTTTACAAAACTGCCGTATATCATGGCATCCGTTTCACAATCATATATTGCGTATTCAAAATTAGTATTGATGCCTTTTGCCTTAAACTTATTGGTAAGCAGCAACTCCAGCACTTTAGCCTCAAAATCATTGCGGATGTTTACAATATAATAATCTCCCGAAACTTTTTCTATCGGGTTTACGTGCGGTGTTACATAGCCATAATAGGCATTGATCTCATTGGCTACTTCCAGCAGAGACACCTGTATATTCTGGCTGAATTTTTTTTCTTCATAATCAAAGGCCTGCCGCAACAGATAGATCTGTATGGCAATGATGCCCACAAAAGCTACTGTGCCGGCAGCCACAATTATTTTTATCTTATTCATCTTCACGTCACAATGTTACTGCAAATCCATTTTTGTTACCCCTGTTTACAAATTATTTACAATTGTTTGTAAACCGGTTAACAGCCCTATGGTGATAAGCCCGCTATTTTTGCCCTCTCCTTAACTGCAGTAAGGACCTTATTATTTTACCATTAAAAACAAAATGATGAAACAAGTTAAGACCATCGCTATTACAGCCCTTGCCATTGCATCTGTTGCACTCCTGTCGTTTACAGCGCCATCTATTTCCAGCAAATTTGTTGCCGCCTGCAACACTTTTAAAGTGGCCTGGGCAAAAGACAGCCACGATTTTGGCGAAATACCCCAGGGTAAACCGGTATCAGTTGATTTTATTTTTTCCAATGCAGGAGACGAGCCATTGTTAGTGGCAGATGTGGTTACCAGTTGTGGTTGCACCGCTTCTGATTACAGCAAAGAAGCCATAGCTCCGGGAAAATCTTCTTTAATAAAAGTAACCTACAATGCCTCTTCAACGGGTGCATTTTCCAAAAGCATCACAGTTAATTTCAGTGATGCCGCTTCTAAAAAAGTATTGCAAATTAAAGGAACCGTAAAGTAAACGTAATGGAACACGCCAGCCCGAAAGATTCATTCGGGCTGGCGTGTTCTATTCATCTGCAGGCATTATATTTTACAATTGAACTCCTGTCTTACACCCCATTAGGGAATGGGGGCGTCTTTCCAGCCCCACAAATAGCGGCAGGCGTAGGTTCTGTAGGGGCTCCATCCAGCAGAGTGTTGAATCATTTTTTCTCTAAGAAGTTTTTTATTGGCAGTATCTAAATTGTATAATTTTGCCATGCTTTGCTGTATACCCAAATCATCCAGCGCCAAGATATCTTCCCTGCCAAGGGTAAACATCAGTATCATTTCCACAGTCCACTTGCCCACACCCTTTATCCGGGTAAGATATGCTATCAGCTCCTCATTAGTCATGCGGTATAAGTTGGCATCTGTAATTTTTTCTTCTATAAAAAACCTGCATACATTATGTACGTAACCGGCTTTGGCGCTGCTTAAACCAATACCCCGAAGGGTTTCAAAAGGAGTGTCGATAATTTGTTGTAAGGAGGGATTTTTATTTTCGTAAAGGTTTAAAAAACGCTTATGAAATACTTCAGCTACTTTGGTGCTTAATTGCTGGCTCATGATAGAGCCACACAAATGCAGGTATACATGTTTTTTGCGGGTTAAAATATACGGCTCCTGCAGCTTAATGATTTTTTTTAGTTTTTTATCTTTACTGAGATGGATAAGGTGTTGCATAATATTCCCAATATCCCAAATAAAAAGAAAACAAAAAACAAAATATTGAAGTTGACATTCAGTACCCCGAATCCTACGCATCTGCCCAGGTTTTGAAATCACTCACCCTTTCCCGGCTGATAATAATTTCTTCACCGGCTTTAATACTTTTCAAAATTAATTTTAGCCGGTTATTGAAATAAGGCTTAACCTGCTCTATTGCTTTGGCGTGAATGATCATCTTGCGGTTGATACGGAAAAAATCGAGGGGGTCTAATAGCGGCTCCAGTTTTTCCAGGGTAGAGTTGATGATAAAGCGGTTGCCTTCCTTATCCACCAGGTATACAATTTTATTATCGGCAAAAAAATACGCCACTTCATCTGCAAATATAAAAAAAGAGCGGCTGCCCACTTTGGCCAAAAAACGGTTTTTGTACCGGTTAGTGAAATTTTCTTTTACCTGGTCGCTGAGTAAACTGTAATTGGTGGCAGCCAGGCTGCTGCTAATATTTTTATATTTGTTGAGGGCCGCGCCAAGCGCTTCGGCAGTAACGGGTTTTAAAATATAATCTATGCTGAACAACTGAAAAGCATCCAGTGCATAATTATCATAAGCGGTTGTAAAGATCACCGGCTTCTGCAGCGATACTTTTTTAAATATTTCAAAACTGTGGCCATCACTTAACTGAATATCTACCAACAGCAAATCTGGTGCTGGCTTTGTTTGCAGCCATAGTACCGACTCCTCAATACTTTCCAGGCAGGCAATGATATTTATGGAAGGATCATAATTTTTTATCAGTAACTGCAATCTTTCCGCAGCCAGCATTTCGTCTTCAATTATTACAACATCCATATTGCAGTATCAATTTACAGTTAATAATGGAAGGGCTACGGAGAACGATTTTTCATTGCAATTGATAATCACATCCTGGTTACTTACAAGCTTATACCGCTTCACAATATTTTGCAAACCTATTCCAGTAGAGTTTTCTACGGTTTGCTTAGCCTGCAGGTTATTGCTTATTACAATGGTATTGTTGCCATTACTATGCACATCTATCCTCAGTGGTTTACTGCGGCTCACCACATTGTGTTTAATGGCATTTTCTATCAGCATCTGCAGGCTGGCCGGTATAATGTACTGATCTTTATATTCCCCGGTGATATTCACTTTTATCACCAGACCTTCGGCAAATCTTTTTTCCAGCAAAAAAATATACGGTTTGATAAATTCAAGTTCTGTTTTTAATTCCACCAGTTCTTTATCGTGGTTGCTCAATATGTAACGGTACACTTTGGAGAACTCTTCAATAAAGCGATTGGCTTCTTTATTGTCTTTTAATATCAAGGCAGACAATACATTGAGATTATTAAATAAAAAGTGAGGGTTGATCTGGTTTTTTATCAGTTGCACTTCTGCCTGTGCGGTGATACTTTTTAGCTGCTCTGCCTGCAGGCTGGTGAATTTATATTCTTTAAAATAAAAGATGATGGTATTGATCAAATGGTACAGCAGGTTTACCAGCCAGCAATACATGAGGTTTAATTTAAGCGGCGTATAATTTTCGTGTAAAGGAAATGAATGAAAGATCATACCCATAATTAAAACAATAGCAATTGTAAGGGTGGTGGCGGTAATGCTGCCCACAATAAAAAATGCCACTTTGTATTTTATCTTACTTTTTTCCAGCGGCCATATTTTTCTTACCAGCGGCTCGGCCAGGCTATTAATTTCAAGTATTAAAAAAGTGATGGCAAGTATAGTGGCAAAAGCGTAGTACCATTCTATGCGGATATTAAAATAATAATACACTCTGCAAAACTCCGTATTGAGGTAAGTATACAGCGACAGTATGAATGCAAACCAGTATCTGTAGCGGTGGGTAAACATGGGTGGTAAATTTACAAAGCATCAACGGATATACAAACCTTTTTGTTCACCGTTGATGCTGAATAGAATATGGTTCTCACAGGGATATTATTTATGGAAGCAAGACCCTGTCTATTACATGCACTACACCATTGGTGGCCAGAATATTTGTTGCAATGATGTTGGAAGCTGTTGTATTGGACGCCCCTTTTATTGTAGCACCTGCACCAGATACAGCAATGGTAGTATTTCCCCCTGCAAACATGCTCAGCTGCCCATTGGCCAGATCAGATGAAAAGGCACGGCCTCCTTTTACATGATAAGTAAGCACAGCTGATAATGTAGCAATAGGGATAGCATTAATGTTGCTGAGCGATAAAGCTGAAAGCAAATCCCTGAATGCTTTGTTGGTGGGAGCGAATACAGAAAGAATATTTGAATTGATTAGTGTAATTAACCCCGGGGAGGCAGCATCGGCTCTTACAATTGCCTTCACCAAAGAATCAAGCCCGTTATCGCCACCAAGGTTTGCCTGTGCTGTGGCAACAATATTACCTGATGCAGGAATAAGCACTTTACTTAATACATGTATCACACCATTATCTGCCAATACATTTGCTGTGGTAACCTTGATGCCGTTTATATACACCCCAGTTGCATTTTTAGTTACAAAAATTGAATCGGCCGGGGAGTTGGCCGTAGTAACTTTTGCATTGGGGCCTGCTGGTACATCAGCAGCCAGCACTTTGGATGTTAGTGTATGGTAGAGCAGTATTTTTTTAAGTTGATCTGCTGTCAAAGGATCAACAGATGTGATCCCGGAAGCTGTAAAAGCTGCATTATCGGGGGCAAAAACTGTGAATGGACCTGTGCCGCTTAACGTGGATGCAAGACCTGCTTTTAAAACTGCTGCCTCAAGTGTAGAGAAATTGGCACCGGCTACCACCTGGTCTGTAATGGTATTAGAAGCTGGAGCCGGATCATCCTTCTTGCAGGAAGTGGCTGCTACTGTAATAAATACTCCTGTTGCTATTGCAAGGAAATTGTTTTTAATGTTTGCTTTCATGTTAATTGTGTTTTTAGTTGTGAAATGTATAACTTTTAAAACACTAATTAATATGCGACGGATGTTGAACAGGGATTAACTGTCCATTTTTTTGGAGTGAACTGTAACAATTCAACCCCAAATTGATAGTTGAGTTGTTACAGTATAAAATCATCACGCCAAATCCCAGCTCACTGTTCCATCTTTCTCATCCTTAACGGCAATACCCAGTGTAGTCAACTGGTTTCGGATCTTATCAGAAGTGGCATAATCTTTTTTCAGCTTGGCTTCTTTGCGTATGTCTATCAACAGGTTCATCACACCCTGCAAGATGTTGTTGTTCCCTGCAGTGGTATTTTTTAATCCAAAGATTTCTTCAAGGTAAATGGTAAATTGTTTTTGCATCAATTGAATGGTACTGAATGCAAGTGCTGTTGCGGCAAGATGGCCATCCTTGATTGAGTTGATAACAGCCGTGAGTTCAAACATATTGGCCAGCACTTTGGCAGTGCTGAAATCATCATCCATAAATTCTTCAAACTCATGCAGCATTTTAAGCACTTTTTCATCCAGCTCCTTATCGGTTGGCTCCAGCTTACCGGCTGCAGGTAATTTTTTCAACGTTTCAAATGCCTCCCACAAACGCTTTAGTGCTTTTTCGCTCGCCACCAGGGCATCGTTGCCAAAGTCGAGCGGGCTGCGGTAGTGGCTTTGCAAAATGAAGAACCGTATCACCATTGGGTGAAAGGGCTGTGTTAGTAAAGGATGGTTGCCACTGAACAGCTCTGTTAATTTAATGACATTGTTGTAGCTCTTACCCATCTTTTTACCATTGATGGTGATCATGTTATTGTGCATCCAGTATTTCACCGGCGCATGATGGTTGCAGATGGTACTTTGTGCTATTTCGCTTTCATGGTGAGGAAACTGCAGGTCCATTCCGCCGCCATGAATATCAAATTCTGCTCCCAGATATTTTGTAGCCATCGCAGAACATTCAATGTGCCATCCCGGGAAACCTTCTCCCCATGGGCTTGTCCACCGCATGATATGTTCAGGCGCTGCTGATTTCCACAAAGCAAAATCTGCCCGGTCCCTTTTTTCTTCCTGTCCATCCAGCTCCCGGCTTATTTCTTCCCTTGAACCTGCCGTCAATAATTCATCAATCACCCTGCCGCTCAATTTTCCATAGTCATGGCTGGCAGCATATTTTTTCACATCAAAATAAACCGAGCCATTTACTTCATAGGCATAACCGGCTTCAATAATCTTTTGAATCATGTTTATCTGCTCTACAATATGCCCGGTGGCAGTTGGTTCAATACTTGGTTCCACGCAATTAAACTGCATCATGGCCCAGTGAAACAGGTTGGTGTATTTTTGCACCAGTTCCATGGGCTCCAGCTTTTCCAGCAACGCTTTTTTGCTTACTTTATCTTCCGCCTCCCTGCCCTCTTCTTCAAAATGACCGGCATCGGTGATGTTGCGTACATACCGAACTTTATATCCTTTATAAGTTAAGTAACGGTATACGATATCAAAAGTGATATACGGCCTTGCGTGGCCTAAATGGCTCTCGCCGCTAACGGTAGGGCCGCACACATACATGCCCACATGTCCGGGAGTGATCGATTGAAAAAGTTCTTTCTGCCGGGTGTATGAGTTGTGAATTTTTAAAGGCATTTATTTTAGTTGGGGGTTTGTAATTTTAAATTGGGGGTTACCGGCCTGGTGTCATAATTCAACATCACCCGTTACCCTTTTGAACTGTTTATCATTATGCAAATTTATTTGACTTGATGAAAAAGAATCAGGATAGCGTAAAGCAGATGAGTTGCCGTTAAGCCAAACAGCAATTGCAGCAACACAATAATTGATATGAAAGCGCCTTGATAAACATACTCTGCTGCAAATATAATTATTTCTGTTTATCATTTTTCCCTGCCAATATCTGCAATAATAGGAAAATGGTCACTCAATTTTTTATCTATCCTTACAAACTGGTTTACCCGAAACGCTTTGCTTAAAAATATATTATCAATCCTGAGGGTTGGCGCAATACCGCTGAATGTTCTCCCCATTCCTGTGCCCTTTTGCACAAAAGCATTTTGCAGATCTTCGCCAATTTTTTCATAGGCATAAGAGTTGGGTACATCGTTAAAGTCGCCGCACACAATTACCGGGTAAGGGCTTTTTTCTATTGCAGCTTTTACCCGGTCTGCCTGCAGCTGCCTTTTAAGGAACCCTGTTTTAAATTTATTGATCAGGCTTTTTGACCTTTGAATATCCTGCTTTGTCTCCAATGAAGGGTTGTCAATATAAGCAAGGTTGCCGGGGTTAAATTTTAAAGACTGCAAATGGATATTAAAAACCCTTATTGTATCTGCCTCTTTAACAATATCCACGTATTGAAAGTTAGCATTGTAATCATACGGCTCAAACCGGATGGTTTGCTTATTAATGATGGGATACCTTGAATAGATCATCAGCCCAAAATGCTGGTGGTTTAAGAAATCGTCTTTAAAATTGTAGCTGTATAAATAATCCGGAAAATTGAGTTTTGCTGCATATTCAAACACCGAAAAAAAACTGTACTTTTTGTAATAAGCCGTATTCAGGTTTATCAGTGTATCACCCGCTACCATCTCCTGGAAGCAGGCGATATCCGGTTTGTATTGGTTTACAAGGGCAATCATATCATCCCTGATATCGGGCCTTTTTTTGTTGTATAAAATATCAAACTGTGCCACGTTCCAGCTCATTACCCGCAAATCGGATGGATTGCCCACCAGCGGAAATGCCGTTGATGAAAACCGGAAAGGAATAATGTTGCTCAGAGGTTTGTACGCCACAACAATGGTAATAATGGACAGGAGTGACCAGGATGGCCTGGCAAAAAGCCAGAATACAATGAATAACAGCAAGACAACCAGTAAATAAAAAGCAGCCAAAGAAAACAAACCTACAAACCACCATTTTGCAGAAAAAAAGTACTTACTGTAGCAGCCCATTAAAAATAATAATGCCGTTACAAGATTGATAAGGATAAAAAACTTTTTTGAAAACCGGCGGAAAAGGCTTTTAGGCATGGTATAAAGATATGGCTTGCCGGGTAAAATATTGAAAACCGGGGGTTAATTGAGATCCTCATCTGCCGCCCTTTTTAATATATTCTTTTCTTCATCGGTAAGAAAATGGTATCCCTTCTGGTTTATCTTATCCAGTATCTCATCTACCCTTTGCTGGGTTACATTGGAAGTTTTTTTAAACGGCTTGCGTCCATCAGCGTTATAAAATACTTTTTCCCGGATGTTGCCATCTGTATCTTTTTTACCGGGGGTAAATAAATTCATGAACCAATTGTACAGCTTGTTCATCCAGGTACTTGCATCATACCCTTTACGAAGCAGGTAAACAAAGAGGAACCCTGCTACAGCACCACCAAGGTGGGATAAACTGAATGCAGCACTCATTGAGGATACTCCTGCAAAATCTATCAGCACGTAGACCAGTGTAAGTACCCAGATAGGGATGCCTCCATTAAGGTTTCGGAAAAAGCGGTAATCGGGAGCCAGGAAAGTGGTGGCAGTGGCAAGGGCCATCGTAGCCGCATTGCCGCCCATCAGCGAAGCAGTACTTGCAAAAGGCCTTAAAGGCGGTATAGCATAATTAGCAACAATAAAAACCAGTGCACCGGCAAGGCCACCATAAATATAAATAGGGATCAGTTTTTTATTGCCGGTAAGTTCCTGCAGGATGTAACCAAATGCCCACAGCCAGAGCATATTGCTGAGGATATGGATAATACCGGTATGGGTAAACATATAAGTAATTACCGTCCAGGGCCGCTCACTTAATTTTACCAATTGTGCAGGCATTTCAAAATATTGCAACACCTGCTGGTTAAATGCCCCTTGCTCTGCCTGGAAAAAAAAGTACACCACCTGCACCACCATCAGTAATAAAAAGAAAATGATGTTGATGGTAACAAGGCCCACCAGCGCATTGCCATCATCACCAAGTGTGAATCTTTTCCGGGGTTGCCGGTAATCAGAATATCTGTCTGCCTCTCCCATAATAAACGTTGTTGTACAAATTTACAATTCCCTTTTTAAATAACTGCTAACTCAATAAAAGGTTTTGCGATTGGTTTTGTTCCAGAACAATATCAATAAAAAACCAACGATCGCTCCGCCCAAATGTGCAAAGTGGCCGATATTATCCCCTGCAGACTGGTTGAGCCCGCCAAACAGGTCTATCAAAATAAATCCCGGGATCACGTATTTTGCCTTAACGGGTATGGGTATAAACATGATATACATTTCTGTATTGGGGAATAACCAGGCAAATGCCGCCATAACACCCATGATAGCACCGGAAGCTCCTATCATTGAGTATTCATTTTTGTATGCAGTAATTATCTGGTCCATGTCTACATTATTGATTAAAGCAGCATGCACCCCTTCTGCACTTTTGGCAAACGTAGCCGCACTGAAAGGAATAGTGAGTTGGGTAAGTATACCGGCGCCTAAGCCACAAACCAGGTAAAAAACCAAAAACTTTTTTGAACTGATATAGTTTTCAAGTATACTGCCAAACATCCATAGGGCAAACATATTAAATAACAGGTGGCCAATGCCACCCTTATCGTGCAAAAACATGTGCGTGATTAACTGGTGTGGCTTGAACAGGGGAGAATTAAAATAATGTA
>JAYVUL010000355.1:0-8041 GCA_043787935.1 Chitinophagaceae bacterium
TAGGTGGGGCAAATGACTGGCGCTGGATGCTGGGTGTTCTGGCAGTTCCCTCTATCATTTATACGGTTATGGTAATGGGTGTACCAGAAAGCCCAAGGTGGTTGGTTACCAAAAAGAACGACTTGGTAAAAGCAAAACAAACGTTGCTGCTGATAGGTGTGGAAGATGCGGATGCTGAGATTGCTTCTATAATAAAAAGTAACCTGCATGAATCTCCTGCAGGCAAACCAGCACATTTTTTCAGTGCTAAACATAGCGTTATTATATGGCTGGCCTTTTTTATTGCCTTTTTCAACCAGCTTTCCGGTATCAATTTCATTTTATATTATGCTCCGGAGATCCTCGCCAGGATAGGGTTGGGAGAAAAAGATTCTTTGTTTAACTCCATAGCCATTGGTAGTACTAACCTCATGTTTACGTTTGTTGGCCTTTACCTGATTGACCGTTTAGGCAGGAAAAAATTACTCATCATCGGCTCTCTGGGTTATATTCTCAGCCTTGTAATGGTAGCCGGTTGTTTTGCATCGCATGCCAGTCCGGTAATATTAATGAGCTTCTTACTGCTTTTCATTGCTGCGCATGCCATAGGACAGGGGGCTGTTATCTGGGTTTTCATTTCAGAAATCTTCCCAAATAAGATCAGGGCTTCCGGCCAGTCATTTGGCGCCAGCGTGCACTGGGTATTTGCAGCGTTCATAACGCTGATCACGCCCTATTTCCTCGATCAAAAGGACGGAGTCTTTAAGGAAAACCCCTGGCCCATTTTTGCCTTTTTCGCACTGATGATGGTTTTACAAATGATATGGGTACTTACAAAAATGCCGGAGACAAAGGGTGTTTCACTGGAGGAGATAGAAAAAAAATTAACCAGTTGATTGTTGTGAAAAGGAGACAATTGAAATCTTTTATTATAATTTTTATTAACAAAAAAAACGAAAGTTTATGAGAAAAATCACTTGCCTGTTTACATTGCTGCTGATGGCGGTAATTACCAATGCCCAGATCAAGCAGGTTTCAGGAACGGTAGTTAGTAAATCTACCGGAAAGCCATTACAGGGCGTTACCGTAAAATCTCCTGCAGCAGTTTCAACAACCGATGCTGCCGGTGCTTACTCAGTACCTGCAAAAAAAGGTGACAAAATTGTTTTTTCCTTCTCAGGGATGAAATCATTTTCTTTATCAGTTGGCGATCAGAATAATTTTTCTGTAACGCTTGATGAAGACCAGCAAAGCCTTGGAGAAGTGGTGGTGGTGGGGTATACTTCCCAGCGAAAAAAAGATTTGACGGGTGCCGTAGCTGTGGTGGATTTGGCTGCAGTGAAAAATAACAGTTCTGGCAATACGATGCAGGCTTTGCAGGGCCGTGTAGCTGGCTTGTATATCGAAAAAGATGGCTCGCCGAATGGTTCCAACAGCAGGATATTGATTAGAGGTGCAAATACATTGGGTAACAATGATCCGTTGTATATCATAGATGGAATTGCTACAACAAGGCCCGAAGTATTTCAAAATATGGATCCTGCAACTATTGCTTCTGTGCAGGTATTGAAAGATGCCTCCGCAGAGTCTATTTACGGTGCAAGGGCATCCAATGGTGTTATTATCGTTACAACAAAAAATGGGGGTAACACAAATGGAAAAGTAAATTTCCAGCTAAATAGCAGTGTTGCAACCCAGTCAGAAAAATCTATGAGGTTTAAAATGCTGAGTTCGGTAGACAGGGGCAAAGCCTTGTGGCAGGCATCGGTAAATGACAGGCAGAACCCTGCCGATGGTTATGGCGATATTTACAATTTCGACTGGAATAATAATTTTGACAACCCGGGTTTAAACAGTGTAACAGTAAAACCATTGGTTGGCGGAGATCCTAATACACCAGCAGCCAACACCGATTGGCAGAATGTAATGTATAAAACAGGTATAGTTACCAATACAAGTTTAACTGCTTCGGCAGGTAATAAAAATTCATCAGTAGAGATAAATATAGGGTACCTGAAAAACACAGGCATGTTACGCTACACGGGATACAAACGTTTGAGCGGAAGTATTAATGCTATCACACGCTCTTTTAATGACAAAGTAACATTCGGTCTTAATTTAAGGGTGGCCAATTCTGATGAAACCCTTACTGCAAGGGATTTGGGTGGCGCTGCCACCACTTTTTTGGCAGTTACTTTAGCCCCCACGATTCCTGTTTATAAAAAAGATGGAGTTACATATGCCGGTGAATTAGGTGGTGGTTATTCTGACAGGAACAATCCTTTGCACATGCAGGATTTATCAAAATGGAACAATGCCAACCGCCTGAGTACCCTGGGTAATATTTATGTAGAAATTCAGCCCATTAAAAACTTATTTTTCAAATCAAATGTGGGTGCAGACAATGCCTTCTATTCCAATAAAGTGATTGCACCAACTTTCGCAGAAGGCGCATTAGCCCGTACCACCAATAGTTTGTCTTATGACCGTAATCATTGGCTTGGTATTACCTGGTCAAATACTTTACGGTATAACTGGGATCTAAATGAAAAAAACAGTTTCAAATTTTTAGCTGGAATTGAGTATCTCAAAAGACAAATCGATTTTGATTATACTAAAAAGGAAGGGTATGCTTTGCAAACAGAAGACTATTTTGATTTGAATGCTGCAACCGGCAATACTACTGCAACCGGCAGTTCTACCGGCCACCAGTTGTTTTCACAATTTGCCAGGGTTGATTATAGTTTTTCAGATAAATACCTGGCTGCAGTTACTGTGCGCCGTGATGGATCCTCCCGTTTTGGTGCAGATAACCAATATGGTATATTTCCTGCAGCTTCAGTAGGCTGGCGCATTGATAAGGAAGCCTTCATGCAAAACAATAAATTATTCAGTGAATTAAAATTAAGAGCAGGCTTTGGCCGTGTAGGTAACCAGGAAATTGGTGATGTTAACAATGTTGCATTATATGCTACCCGGTATGGGTTTACACAGAACCAGCTTACACCAGGCTTTTGGGAACAGTATATGAATATTGGTACCGCATATTCTTTATCAGGTGCCAATACCGGTACTTTACCATCAGGATTTGTACAGACCCAGGCAGCAAATCCATCACTTAAATGGGAAGCTACCCAGGAAATTAATACTGGATTAGATTTCACGTTATTTAAAAATAAAATCTTCGGTTCCTTTGATTATTTCTCAAGAAAAACAACCGGCATTTTAATTACGCCACCTGTGGCAGCTGTTTTGGGGGAAGGACAAAATAAAGCCGTAAACGGTGCATCAAAAACTAATAAAGGCTGGGAGTTTGTAATAGGCTACCGTGGCGATAAAATCGGAAATTTAAAATATAATTTGCAGATGAATTTTTCCCATTTCAGAGACAAAGTAACAGAGTTGCCTGAAAATGTTCGGCCAGCTTATCCCGGCATTATTGGCAATACAATTCTTGGACACTCCCAGTTTGATATTTTTGGTTATAAAACGGATGGTATTTTCCAGTCACAGGCCGAAGTGGATAAAGCGCCCACACAGAATGGTGCCGGCCCCGGAAGGATACGTTATGTAGACATCAATAAAGATGGAAAAATTGATGACAATGACCGGGACTGGATTGGTACGCAGCTTCCATCATTAGAATATGGATTGCGGGTTGATTTAACTTACAAGCAATTTGACCTGTCCTTGTTTGGATCTGGTGTTGCCGGAAGAAAAGGGTTTGATGTATATACCTTATTTAATAACCTGATGAAAAGCAGGGAGAATGTAGGGCCAGGTGTGTTAGATGCATGGACTCCGCAACATACCAATACAAATGTTCCTGCATTAACGCTTAAAGACAATAATAATGAAGGACGTACCTCCGACTATTTCATTGTTAACACATCGTACTTCAAATTACGTAATATCCAGTTGGGATATAACCTGACAACTAAATCTGTTTTTTCAAGATTGCGTTTTTATCTGATGGCTGAAAACCTGTTAAGGATAAAAAGCAGCAAATATTTAAGCCCAGATCCAGAGCGGATTGACCTTGACCCTGTACCCATTCCAAGAACATTCACTTTTGGTATCAACGCATCATTTTAAGAATTCTTAAATTAAATAAAAATGAAAAAAATAATTATAACTGCATTTATAACATCAGGGATATTAACTTTTTATTCCTGTAAAAAAGTACTCGACTTTACGCCGAAAGGAACATTGGCTGCATCAGACTTAACATCGCCAACGGCTGTAGAGGGTTTGGTTACCGCGGCGTATGCTGCTATCGGAAACGGAGACATGATCGGACCCATATATAGTAACTGGGCATTTGGAAGTGTACGGTCGGATGATGCCTACAAAGGTGGTGGCGGTACAGGCGACGTTGGTGAAATTGATGCCATGGAGCATTACAATTTAGTAACGCCAAATATAGGAGCCTTTGTAACACGTACATGGCAAAACTTATACAAATCTATTGGCAGGGCCAATGTGGCATTACGTGCAGTGAATGCTTTGGATGAAGCTGCTTTTCCACAGAAAAAAGTACGCCAGGCAGAATTGCGCTTTTTAAGAGGCCATAGCTATTTCCTTTTGAAAAGGCTTTACAAAAACATTCCCATTTTTGACGAGACGCTTAGCAGTGAAGATGTTTTGAAAGTTTCAAATGATTTAAGTAATGAAGATTCGTGGAATAAGATTGCAGCAGATTTTCAATTTGCAATCGACAATTTGCTTGAAACACAACCAGAACTGGCAAGGGCTAATAAGCTGTCTGCCCAAGCCTACCTGGCACGATTAAGATTGTACCAGGCTTATGAGCAGGATGCTACACACCATGTAACCAGCATCAATGCTGCAAGACTGCAGGAAGTAGTAACATTAACTCAGGCTGTAATAGCCTCTCGCAAATATTCTTTGAGTGCAGATATTGCAGATAACTTCTTAGCTGAAACGGAGAATGGGCCTGAGTCTGTTTTCGCCATACAGTTTACTATTAATGATGGTACCACAGCGGGCAGGTTAAGCTTTGAGGATGGATTGAATTATCCGCATGGTGCACCACAATATGGCTGCTGCGGCTTTCATGCGCCAAGTCAAAACTTAGTGAACGCTCACACGACCAATGTAAACGGATTGCCGAATTTTACAACATTCAATAACAGCATTGCAGATTTAAGTACTGCATCAGTGGATGTACGTTTGGATCACACAGTAGGCATTGATGGGCATCCCTACAAGTATGATAATACAAAACCTTTTAGTAACAGTTGGGTACGTGATGCTGGTGTATATGGTAATTTCCACAGTATGCGCTATCAGCAGTTAGCTACAAGTCCATCCTACTTCAAGCTTGGGCCATTTATGGGCACTGCACATAATTATGATATTATCAGGTATGATGATGTTTTATTAATGCAGGCTGAAGCCTATATTGAATTGGGGCAGCAGGCAAATGCATTGCCTTTAATAAATCAAATTAGGGCAAGAGCAGCTGCAAGTACAGGAAAACTTAAAAAACTGGATGGCACATTTGCTTCCAATTATAATGTCGGGCAATATCCAGCGACAGGATGGACACAGGCTTATGCAAAGCAGGCTTTACAGTGGGAAAGGCGCCTGGAGTTTGCAACTGAAGGAGACCGTTTCTTTGATTTGGTAAGATGGGGAATTGCTGAACCTACCCTGAATGCTTATATCACTGCGGAAAAATTAAGGAGAACATTCCTGGCAACTGCTCACTTTACTGCCGGAAGGGATGAATACCTGCCTATTCCGCAATCTGAGATCACTTTTACCAATGGTTTGTATAAACAAAATCCCGGGTATTAATCAAGCGTAATGGTTCAAAAAAGCTAAGGCATATCATCTTTTGTTTTTTTGAAAAAAGAATTTTGTATAAAACGGCTTCGGGTTAAATAAGAAGTTAGTTTTGGTAATGACGGAGGAAGTTTCTACTTCCTCCTTATTTTCCTTTTTTGAATGACCATTTAAAAAAACTGAAAAAATATTTATGAAGCGTGAAAAATTGATACCTGTAATCTGCATCCTGGTAATGCAATTACTTGGCGGCACTAACGTGGCTCAAACAAATAACCAACTCCCGGATGAGCCATACCGGCCACAGGTTCATTTTTCACCCCAAGCACACTGGATAAATGATCCAAACGGAATGGTATACAGCAATGGTATTTACCATTTGTTTTTTCAATATCATCCTTACAGTTCTGTTTGGGGGCCAATGCACTGGGGGCATGCCACCAGCAAAGATCTGGTTCACTGGAAGGAGCAGCAGATTGCTATCTATCCTGACACCCTGGGTACAATTTTTTCAGGCAGTGCTGTGGTGGATAAAAATAACACTTCCGGTTTTGGTAAATACGGTAAGGCTCCATTGGTTGCTATTTTTACACAACATAATATGGAAGGGGAAAAAGCAGGCAGAAATGATTTTCAAAATCAAAGCCTGGCATATAGCAATAATGATGGAAAGACCTGGGTTAAATATGCCGGTAATCCCGTTCTTAAGAATCCCGGGATAACCGACTTTCGTGATCCAAAAGTAATGTGGTTCGAAGCACAAAAAAAGTGGGTGATGACTTTGGCCACTAAAAATTGTATCAGCTTTTTTTCTTCCCCCGATTTAAAAAACTGGACAAAGGAGAGTGAGTTTGGAAAAGAGTTGGGAGCCCATGCCGGGGTATGGGAATGCCCTGATTTATTAATGCTGGAGGATAACGGAAAAGAGCGTTGGGTGTTAATAGTAAACCTCAATCCCGGCGGCCCTAACGGCGGATCGGGTACGCAATATTTTGTTGGAGACTTTGATGGCAAAACATTTACAACCGAGCAAAAACAAACCCGCTGGGTAGATTACGGCCCCGATAATTATGCCGGCGTTACCTGGTCCAATACCGGGAAAAGAAAAATAATGCTTGGTTGGATGAGTAACTGGATATATGCAAACGTGGTGCCTACTCAAAAATGGAGAAATGCCATGACGCTGCCACGGGATTTAAAACTTAAGCATGTTGGGAATGATATTTTTCTTACCTCCCTGCCTGTTCCTGAGTTTGCTGCCATTCAGTCAAAACCAGTTACCGTTCAAAATATAAGGGTTACAAAAATTACCGATTTAAGCAAGCAGGCGGGAAAACTACAATTCCCTTGCCGGCTGAATCTAAGTACAGAAATAATAAATGATTTTTCAATGGTGCTTTCCAATGAATCAGGAGAAGAACTGGTGATCGGTTATGAAGCAAAGCAACACCGGTATTTTATAGACAGGACGAAATCGGGTAAGATAGATTTTCAAAAGGATTTTGCCGCCAGGCATTTTGCGCCTCGTCTTACTGAAAATGCTGCAATGAAAATGTCATTGGTGATAGATGTCAGCTCAGTAGAATTATTTGCTGATGATGGATTAACCGTTATGACTGAAATCTTCTTTCCCGTAAAACCCTACAATCAGTGGAGGCTGGAATCTGATCATCATTTGCTGATCAAAAAGTTCGAATACCTAACACTTAAAAGCTGCCAGGAAAAATGATGTATTGGGCTGAATGACAAAATCATGGATCTGGGGAAATCAAAATTGTATGAATTGTAAAATCATTGTGTCGGCCTTTTTCTTTTTTTCTTCTCTTTTTGTTTCTGCACAAATACCTGCAGCAACAATTCCGGAATTTAATTTTTTAAAACAGGATAAGTCTATATTCATCAACAAGCACCTGGAACCCTGCAAAAGGATATTCTTTATTTTTTTTGATACGGAATGTGAACATTGCCGGCACGCAATACAATATATCAATCAGCATGTAAAGGAGTTTAAAAAAGCAGCGGTTTATTTAATTACGTTGGACAGCAGGGAAAAAATTGCACTCTTTTTGGCTAAGTATGGGCCACAGCTTTTAAATATAAACTATGTCACTGTATTGCAGGATCCATACAACGAATTCATACTTAAGTTCAAACCCCGGAAATACCCTTCCATCTTTCTCTATTCAGCAAAAAAGGAATTGATGCTTTATGACGATGAGGAACAAAATTTATCCAGTTTTTTAAAGCTGGT